>CALBTS010000888.1 GCA_937968035.1 uncultured Methanomethylovorans sp. | reverse complement strand
TCCTTTCCAGTCTGCGTAGATTGATTCTTCCTTTTTCATTGTATTTGGGTGTTTAGTTAATATAATGTCCTTTAAAACAAGAGTGTGAGATTTAACCGACCTGTCAGACTGGTTATATTGGCATTATTGCCCTGGTCCCACACTCTTGTGATGATTTAAATGTCGTCTTCTTGCTCTGTTTGTAATAGGTTACGATATTTTTTTGTTATTCTGTATATTGTATTTACAGCAACATCGTATTTGGTTACAAGGTCTAAGACTCTCATTTTGTTTATGTAGTAGTCTTTAGCAATATCTTTTTCGAGCTTCTCTGGGATTGTGTTGTATTTCCTTTTTCTTGTTAATTTCTGACTTGTTTGATGTGCGAATTGTGTTGGCTTGATTAACTTGTTTGCCAATACTATTGTTTCATCTTCCCTGAGAATACGACATGTTATATCCAAAGCTCTTTGTTCTAATATTGTTTTATGAATACAAGAGTTTGGATCATTGAGAGATATAAGTCCTATTTCACATCTTAATACAACATGATTAAGCATAGAACCTGATAGGATGATTGCAAGCTCACCTAATTTCAAGTCTTTGACATGAGTGAGCACATCTGTTGATAAGTTTGCTTTGAGTATCATTTGGGTGTTTATTGGTGACAATTGGAAAGTGTGAGGATGGTGTAGCTTACGTTCTTACCTACAGAAAAAAATTAAAGCAATGAAGAATGAACAACTTGAGCGATCTCCTTTAAAAAAACTGTAGTACCGACTATGTCACGGTCATCTCACACTTATAACAGTCTATTTAAGGCTGTTAATATCTTTAAGTTAGGTTTAGCTATTACAGTATAGTGACATGGAAAAAAGAATGTGGCTATTTAGCCACACTCCAGATGTTGATCTGTTTCTTACCCTTGTACAGCTCCTGTGTTACCATGAATGGACCCTGCATGTATCCCTGTTCGAGCTTTGTCTTTCCATTAGACATGAGGAATTTCGTCCAAGGCCTACCATCATTACCTGTGAAATGCTTGTGGCCAAGAATCTTCGGAAGCGAGTTAACTTTTGTCATAGCTGTATGATTTTTATGGTACGGGAGACGTTTCCCGCCCGACCGAGTATAGGGGGGATGTTCTTAGGTGGTCACGCCTCTCGGGGATATACACAAAAAAATTTAAATGGCGGGGGGCTTTACCATTATTGTAATAAAGCCGGGGTATGTTATAATACAACCAATTTACATAAGTTTGACAACACTATATGGCAACTTTGTTATATTATATACGTATAAAGGTAAAACACTTTTTTATAATGAGGGACGACGATAAAATGAAAACTATTGCCAGGATACACAGAGAAATTGAAGATCTGGAAAGAGAGTTAAAGAAGGATGATGATAATGGTTACTTACTAAGACCTTATGTTAGAAGTAGGTTTCAGGATCGAGTTGAAACACTCAGACAGGAAGAAAGAGAAATTTTAAATAATTTATGTACAGAAGATTAAAATAATATAACCTAACAAGTTATGAAAGATAATTATAAATTTAGGGAGGTGAATTTTACCCCTAGCTCAAATAGAGTCATACTCAAGTGTAATAAGTTTGCAACATATAAACAGTCACAGCGAGTATTGGACGATGCAAAAAATGAAGGTAAGGATCCTATGAATGATCAGATGGAGACCATTATAAAGACAGTTGATGTAAAGTATGGTTACCAGATCATGGAGATTGCATCACTCCCCGCAGATGATAAATCAGGGTATAAAGTGGGTGATAAAGTACTAGTAGACTTTAGGGCTGCTAAGAAATTTGACTTATATAAGGACCTTTACTGGGTATGGTTGATGGATATTGTAGGTATCATAAATGCAGAATAGCTATTAGGGGGATCAAAAAATTTTATGGTCCCCTTAATTTTTATGTAACTTTTTTCATCCATAATCGTATAATATATGCAGATCAACCAGCAAGGACTCACGCTGAAGAGCAAGCACCTCCGATACTACGTTAACTTGCGTATAAGACCGGGGAGAAATGGGGGGAGATAATATAAATAGTATGCAACCTACTATAAATAGTATGAAGGTCCTCCATAAGTCCAGAAAGATCCTTTAAGTGAAAAGTTTAGGTGTGGTCATCAAATAAAGACCGAGGTAAACAAAGACATCTTTTAAAGAGCATTTGTTAGCACTGCCTAAAACATTTAATCGGTTAAAATGACAAATAGTGGTTTCCCCACTATTAAAGGGTAAGTTGTATTTATTCATCAAATAATAAATAGTAAGTTATAAGAAGTTAATAAGTTATCTACAGTACATAAGTTTATTCTAAAGCATGGGGTACACCCAATCAGCACTATAAAAAATAGTGCTTTTTTTATGCCGTTTTGTGTAACTTTATGCCCATATTAACGTATAATAGGTGTTAATTAAGTATTATAATGGCAAAACAATTAGATTTATATAAAGCAATAAATAAACACTCAAAAGCAATTAAGGTGCTTGAACAGCATATGCTTGCTTCAAATGATCTTGTTATATCTGCTTATAGCGCAGAGATGAATAAGTTTATTACCAGGCGTTTAGTTAGGCAATGGCATAGGTATTTACTATGGCTTAAAGTTAAACGCTTCTTTGGGCTAAAATCAGCTCATAAAATCACAGATCCTATAATAGTTAAATCTTATATTAATGGCTAATATTATATACCTGCGTGGCATGGCCATGCTAGACGATGCAAATGTCAGTAAGGACATTAACGATGCAATATCATTATGTGTACATGGTTATTGTTCCAAACGACGTAATTGCGAACTACGTAACCAAGTAATTGAGAACTGTGAGGACCTAGGGGTGTTTAGTCCTATTACAGGTTGTAGGTCATACTCACCAAATAGTGAAAACGAATTAAACTTTGAATTTGGCGATGAATAAATATAAAATATATGTAGCCGGTCCCCTGAATGCAATGGCCGTGGATTATTTAAAGAATGTCAGTAATATGATGACTGAAGCTGAACATTTACGTAGGTTGGGTTTTTCTATATATGTACCTGCTATAGACCTTTTAATGGGCATTAAGTTTGGTTATACAGGTTATAATGATTATTTTGACAATAGTCAACCTTGGCTCAAGGCAGCAGATGCTGTATATCTTTGTGCTGGTTGGGAGAACTCCAAAGGCGCTAAAGCTGAGATGGAGACAGCAATGACTAATGGTATACCAGTATTTGACAATCCCGATGAATTAGTTAAGCACTTTCAAAGTCATGGTCTTATTGCAGATATGGCAGAATTACAACAAGAAATTGATAGAATATGGTTCAGAATACAAGCCGACTTAGATACAATGATCTCAAAGCAGATCAAGGAAAATTAAGGTATGACCTTATACCAACACAGATTATATTAATAAAATAATTAAAGAATAAGATGTTATATTATATTAATAATGGCCACGAAATATTAAAAGTGGCAGAAGACACAAATAAAGTTGTAAATTTACATACTAAAGAATCTAATCAAGTAGCATATAGGGCTATGTACCTTATTAATGAGGATGGCGTAATTCTATATGAAGATAAAGTAACAAACGAGGGTCAAAAGCTTAAAGTAAAAGCTGGCGATGTAGTTATGATTATAGAAGATGGTGTTCCTACAATAATTAAAGACAAAGCATTTACATTACAAGTAGGATTATATTTTGAAGGTTTAAAACAAAATAATAAGTAATATGGCTAATATATTATACAAACAATTTCGTGGTGACGAATTACTACTTATTGATACGGTAAACAATAGGGTAGAAAACATATATGACAGGAGTTTTAATCAACGTATATATGGTAGTATTATACTTGTGCAGGAAGATGGTGTATTTGTAGACCATAAAAATAATACATATGAAGTAGTTGTGGGAGACTGCATATTTTTGAATTATGATAGTGCAACTGTTATACATAGTGAGGAATTACGTAAAATCGTTCTTGAACAAATTGATAAAATTAATGCTAGAGATGCTGAGTGTTCTTTAAAAGAAGCTAGCACACCTTGTGTCGATAAATCTTTATAATATAGTTATATTATGGAAAAAGGTAAACTAATAATTAAAACTTTAGTATCTGGCGTAATGGGGTTAAGTAAAGGCTCTTGGTTATACTATACGCCAGCAAATGATGTATATGAATTTTCATATGCTAAGGAAGATAATCAATCTGATATAGGTAGTTATTATTCATATAAATCAGTTAGTGCTACAATTGATAGGGCGACAGTAGAGTCATATTTAGGTGAATTATTTGAGTATGTATCAGACCCTGTTATAGTTGAACGTTTAGCAGAGACTGAGGAAGACAAAGAGAAAGATGAATAAATACCAATTAAAACTGAAGTGTTCGTGTGGATTTGAGGAAGTTCTTACAGAAATGGAAGAGAATGGTCTTCAGATCCACATAGGATCTTCTGACGTATCGGAGGATCACAGCAAATTAGTATTAGACTGTAAACAGTGTGGTGCTAAGATAATGTTAGAAATAGTAGAAAAACCAGAAGAAAATGTACCTGAGGAAATTCGTAACGAAGGATAATTTTACAAGAGTTTATATTACTGTCCTGAATGGGCTGCTTCAGCTGACTCCAAGGGAGATAGACGTGTTTAGTGCGTTAATGAAGATCGACTTAGTGTGGCAGCCCAAGATGGATGGTGATCTAAAGAATCTTATGTCTACAGATAATAGGCGGTTGATAATGAAAAACGCCAATATTAGTAAGGCTAATTTGACTAGGGCTGTGAAGAAATTTATATCAGTTGGTATAATAGAAGTTCAGTCAGACGGTAGGTATTTAATACCAGAACTAATGAAACCTATTATAGA
>CALBTS010000887.1 GCA_937968035.1 uncultured Methanomethylovorans sp. | reverse complement strand
TACGAGCTTTTGCTTTTCCATCTCATGGAAGATGATCAGGAGCTTTTGCAGATACGTGAGGAATGTGTCACGGGACAGAGAACCTGCGGCAGTTGTAAGAACCTGGCTGCTGAAAGAATGGAAAAGTTCCTGAAGGATCACCAAGAGAAAAGAGAGCTTGCTAGGGAAAGACTTGATGAATATTGCTTATGAATTCAATGATCGCTTAGACCAGGTGTGACAATGAACCACCAGTATAATCTAACCACTAACGAGAAAGTTGTTCTGATAGGTCTGGGGAAGCAAGGTAATTTAACCCCTGCAGAACTTGCGCAGATCTCCGGACTGAAGGTTGAAACAGTTATCCAGTCTGCCTTTATGCTGCAGGAGAAAGGACTTGCTGATGTGTTGGAACAGGTTATAGAAACTTACAGCCTGACCTCCGAAGGCGAAGAGTATGCAAGTTCTGGCCTTCCCGAGAGGCAAATGATCGTAGCCATGTCTGGCCCGACTTCTCTGGAAGAGCTGAAGGAAAAAGTATCACCTAAAATAGTGGGCATCGCTACAGGATGGCTTCGCCGCAAGGGATGGGCTAATATAGAGCAGGGAAATGTGATCCCTTCGGGTAAAGCTGACATCGGTGATGATGAAAAAGCCCTTACTAATTTGAGCAGTGGGGAGGTAACGCCTGAACAGCTGGGAGTTGACAACGCTATTATCCAGGAACTCATAAAACGCAAGCTGGTGAACAGGAACGAGAAAAAACTGCGGACCTTCCGGATCACTGCCAGTGGTGAGGAACTTGTGCGGGAAGGTATCACTCTGGAAGAAGAAGTTGCTCAGCTTACTTCCGAGATGATCAAGAGTGGGGAATGGAAAGAGAAAAATTTCCGACCTTATAATATTCATACACCACCCCGTATTGTATATGGGGCTAAGGTGCATCCATATCAGCGCCTTATCGACCAGATGCGCCAGATCTTTCTGGAAATGGGTTTCACTGAAATAAAAGGAGATATAGTACAGAGCTCTTTCTGGAACTTCGATGCCCTGTTCCAGCCACAGGACCACCCTGCAAGGGAAATGCAGGATACTTTCCACCTCAAAGAAACTTCAGAACTTCCAGAGGAGTACAAAGACAAGGTATGTGCTATGCATGAGCATGGAGGAGAGCTTGACTCAAAAGGATGGGGAGGCAGGTGGAGCGAGGAAATTGCCTGCAAGAATGTCCTCAGAACGCATACCACTGCTGTGACGATCAAATACCTTGCAGATAATCCGGAGGCACCTGTCAAGGCATTCTCCATTGACAGGGCATACCGCAGGGAAACTATCGATCCAACCCACACCCCGGAATTCGAACAACTGGAAGGTGTGGTAATGGATAAGGATATGACCTTTGCCAATCTTCTTGGTCTGCTTTCTGAGTTCTATCACAGGATGGGGTTCAAGGATGTGCGCTTCAGGCCAGGCTATTTCCCATATACTGAGCCCAGTGTGGAACCTGAGGTCTACGTTGAAGGCCTGGGCTGGGTAGAGCTTGGGGGCGCAGGCGTATTCAGAAAGGAAGTTACCCACCCCCTTGGTATCAAGTACCCTGTCCTTGCCTGGGGTTTGGGAGTAAGCCGTCTGGCAATGCTCAAACTGGACCTTAAGGATCTGCGAGAATTATACCAGTCGGATATCGACTGGCTGCGCAAGACCCCTTCTCCGAGGCTTTGAAAGCCTCTTATTTTATCCATTCTCTAAGCCTGAGCTTTTGAATTTTGCTTAGTATGCACTATGCCCATTATATACGCAGGAATGCATCCGATGGCTGTGCAGGTTTCCAGGGAGATGCCAGCTGAGGTGATATCAAGGTGAAGGGGAGCCTGTTCGAACATTTCTTTAGGGAGGCCTTTCCTGCCAAGGCCGACAAGCAGCAGGTATGAGCTTTTTCTGAGAATTCCGTTCGCAATGTCATCGGGAGTTATGGCACGTTTCTTTTCAGGCTTCGAGGTCGTTACAACCGCTGTGCCGAACTGGGGCTGAAAGCCCTTTTTAGGCAGATCGAACACAAAGAAGTGGCCTTTATCATGCAGCAGGCGCAGGTATTTTCCTGATTCGCCGATGGTGGTCTTATCGGTGACATATTCCACAAGTTCTTCGGCGGTCATATTGAAAGGGAAATCGTATAATGCGAGTCGAAATCCGAACGCATGGCAGATGGGAGCTGCCCTGGCGATGGCACGGTAGTGAGCATCAAGTACTTTGATCTTATCATAGGTGTTGATTATTCCCATTGTCAGCATATTCTTCTCTCCGCAGTTCCAGGCGCATAACAGCTTGTTTGCAGTTGTTAAACCTGTCGCAACCTGCACAATCGGTCCACAATTCCTTTTTCATATTGTTTTCCAGAGCTACGAATCCCACCTTTTCAAAAAAGCCCGGGGCGGTGGTCCGTACATATATACGCTCCTGACCTTTGCACAGGGTAGAGCCAATTTCCCTGATAAGCAACGCACCTATACCTTTCCCTTTGTAATTAGGATGCACGGCAATGGTATGCAGTTCAGGACATTCCGTATCCTTGAAGCAGGCAATGCCAATTATCCTGTTTTCCAGTGTTGCCACGATAAAATCGTTGTATTCCAGTCCATCCGTATCCAGAAAATATGTGGAAGCAATGCATTTGATATCCTGCATATCCTGCTCTGTGGCAGGCCGGACGCCAACATCACCTGCTGATAGTTTCATCCAGGCTTCCACTCCTGAAACCTTCGAGATCAAGGGCTACGTAATGAAACCCGAGTCTTTTAAGCTCATTCACAATATCGTCTTTCCTTTGCAGCACAACAGGAAGATCGGAAGGCTTTACCTCTATCCTTGCAACATCTCCATGGTCCCGGATTCTGAATTGAGTAAAACCCATATTTGATAAGTATTCCTCTGCAGACCTCACTCGTGCAATGATCTCAGATGTGATCTTCTTACCGTAGGGAACACGTGATGCAAGACACGGTGAAGAAGGCTTCCGGGCAACAGAAAGCCCCATATGTCCTGCCATTTGCCTGATCTCCTCTCTGGTCACCGAGAACTGCAGGAAAGGAGACATCACACGGTCAGCCATTTCCGCAACAGCCTGCATGCCAGGACGATGACCTCGCGTTTCCGTGATGTTCGTACCCTCTATCACAACTTCATATCCTGCCTCTTCAGCAACCCTGAAAAGGGTTTCAAGAATGGCTCGCTTGCAGTGGTAACACCTGTCGGGAGAGTTCTCTACGAAACCGGGTACATTGAACTCGTCAAAATCCACTACTTTGTGTCTTATCCCGATCTCTCTGGCAACACCTTTTGCCATTTGCAGCTCCCCTGCCGGCAGAGAGTACATATTGATAGTGACTGCCAGCGCGTGATCCCCCAATGCTTCGCAGGCAAGGGCGGCAAGGACGGAACTGTCCACTCCGCCTGAGAATGCCACCACCGCGCTCTTCTTTGAAGCAAGAGCTTCCGTTATCTGTTGCATTTTGTCAAGGAACATCTCTAATGTCTATCTCGGAAGATGTATATCTACACCTCGCAGACCACTAAAGATAAAATACTGCGATGCCATAATAACCATCGCGACCGGTGATAAATGATGAAACTTTTTGGAACGAATGGAGTAAGAGGCATAGCTAATGAGTATATGACACCTCAAATGGTAATGGATATTGTAAGAAGCCTGGGTACATTTATGGGTAATAAAGGCACCGTTGCCATTGGAAGAGATACCCGTATATCCGGCGAAATGCTGAAATCTGCTGCAATTGCAGGTGCTTTGTCTTCCGGGCTCACAGTTATAGACGTAGGTATTGGCCCTACCCCTTCAGTACAGTACTACGTAAGGGACCATGCCGATGCAGGAATAGTTATAACGGCGTCCCATAACCCCAGAGAATACAATGGTATTAAGTTAATAGCCGGTGACGGCACCGAGATGTCCAGGGAAGACGAAGCAAAGATCGAAAAGATATATTTCTCCAGGGAGTTCCAGCCAGCCACATGGCAACACACCGGAGATCTCAGACACGATCTCAACGCCAATGCTCTTTACATAAAAGGCATCATCACCGCTATAAATGCCGATGTTGTCAGAGAGAAGAAGTTCAAGGTCATAGCGGATACAGGATGTGGAGCCGGCTCCCTTACTTTACCTTTCCTGCTGCGTCAGTTGGGTTGCGAGGTGATCGCTATCAATGCTCAGGCAGATGGTACATTCCCATCACGTAATCCTGAACCCACTCCTGATGTGCTCACGGACCTTGCGACACTTGTGATCAAGGAAAAGGCACAGATGGGAGTGGCTCATGATGGTGATGCAGACCGTGCCGTGTTCTTCGATGAGAATGGAAAGTTCATCGATGAAGAGGTTTTGCTTGCAATGATGGCAAAATACGTATTGCAGCAAAAGAAAGGAACAATTGTGACCCCCGTGAGCTCGTCCCAGAGAATGCTGGATGTTACGAAAGATGCAGGTGTGGACCTGATATGGACTGCCGTAGGTTCCATCAATGTTGCACGTAAGATGATGGAAATAGGAGCTGTGTTTGGCGGCGAAGGCAATGGAGGACTTATCTTCCCGGAGCATCAGTATTGCAGGGATGGTGCTATGTCCTGCGCCAAGCTGCTGGAGATCATGGCTGGAGGAAAGAAGCTTTCTGAAATGGCAAAGAGCGTACCTACGTATTTCAACTCTAAAACTAAGGTCGAATGCCACGATCCAAAGGCGATCATGGAAAAGCTGAAGGCAGAGGTTACCACCGGGCAGATGAAAGTTGATACTACGGATGGTGTGAAGATCTGGTATGAGGACGGATGGGTGCTGATCAGGCCTTCAGGCACCGAACCGATCATACGCATATTTGCAGAGTCCAGGACAAATGAAAGAGCTGTGGAACTGATGAATAATGGCGTTCAACTAGTGGAAAAGCATGCATAAGCTTGTCTTATGCTTTTCCCCTTGACTCACCGAGTACCATTCCCGTGGCTATAAGGTGGGCCACCCTCAAAGGTTCAGGGATGTTGCTCCGGGTGGCCGTAAGCTTTACTATCTTTGCTGCATGTTGCGCTTCTATACCTGCACATTGGATGTAGAGAGGGTTAGATCCGGGTTTTGTGCGTACTTTTGTGATACTTCCAGCCCTAAGTATGATATCCATTCTTTTTTTTGGCTCTGGGAGGTGCAACAAGGCATCTTCTATTTTCCTGAGATCAGGATATGCCCTCATGACCGCCACTACGGGAATTTCTGTAAGTTCCCAGATGCAATTAATATCCACCGGGTTGAAACCACCATACGTCACCCCATCGAGCATAATGACCCTTATCTGTCCAAAGTGTTTACTGGACTTGACCATCCCTACAATGGCTTCCGTACTATCCATACCATCTCTTGTGACATGGGTCCTCATAACACCATCAAGCCAATCTCCTCCCCTGAAAAAGGCTCCGACTATCAATATTTGATCGTCGATCAATGCAGAATCATCTATAGCAAGCACCCTTATCTCGCTTTTTATATGGAATGATCTATACACAAGAACAGATTCTCCGCTAATAAAAAAAATCGATCGTCAACCACGGGACATCAGCCGAACATTGTCTGTGGTTGATCGGTTGTTACCTGAACCGAATACTTTACAGGTGACATTACTTTCTTCACTGATCTTAAGAAATGTTCCATTTCCACCTGTTCTTTATCTTCTCTGACAGCAAGCATGCCTGCTTCCATGGCAACAGCACTAAGGTCAGCACCGCTCACTCCTTCAGCAAGGGAGGCAAGCTTCTTGAAATCAATATCTTTTGCGATCTTCATTTTTCGGGTATGGATCCTGAGGATCAGTTCCCTTGCATTGCCATCAGGCATCGGCACATTAACTATTCTGTCAAATCTGCCGGGACGCAGTATAGCCGGGTCAAGCACATCCAGACGGTTAGTTGCAGCTATTATGCGCACTTCTCCGCGGTTGTCGAACCCATCCATCTCGGCAAGAAGCTGCATAAGTGTGCGCTGTACCTCACGATCAGCGCCGTTTGTATCATTAAGACGTCTTGAAGCAATGGCATCCAGTTCATCTATAAATATGATAGATGGGGCCTTCTTCCTTGCCATGGCAAAGATCTCCCGGACAAGTTTTGCTCCATCACCTATGTATTTTTGGATTAGCTCAGAACCCACTACCCTGATAAAAGTAGCTTCTGTCCTGTTGGCAACTGCCTTTGCAAGCAGGGTCTTTCCTGTACCAGGCTCCCCAAATAGCAACACCCCCTTTGGCGGTGATATGCCGATCCTCGCAAAAGCCTCCGGTTTAGTAAGTGGCAGTTCAACAGATTCGACTATTTCCTGTACTTGCTCATCAAGACCGCCGATCTGGTCATAATCCACATCCTGTGGATCAACCACTTCCATAGCATTTACCATAGGCTCCTCTGTGAAAGGTATAACGTCCACTACGGCAAGTGTCTGCTGGTTTAAAGCCACGGTAGCACCAGGTACCAGGGTTTCGTCATCTATGAACTGGGACACTCCCACCAGGAATTGAGGACCAGTACTACTTTTCACAAGTACTTTGTCACTCCCTATGAGGTCAATCACGGTTGCAACTACAAGAGGTGCAGTCTTCAATCGGTCTATTTCAGCCTGCATCCTGCGAACTTCACGCTCAAATTTGAGTTTCTGGCTTTCTACGTATCTTTTTTCAGATTCCATCTGGTCGCATTGCTCTTTAAGAAGAGTATTGCGGGACTCTAACTGTTTCATGCGGTCCAGCAGGTACTTGGAAAAATCTTCGTCACTCTCTGAACCAGTATATTCATAGTTTTTCCTGTCCGCTCCCGCGGGAGCGAACCTCTTGGTATCTGCTTCACTGGTCTCGTTCATACAGCTCCGAACATTATTTAAGCGCATACGATATATAGCCCTTTCGTAAAAACGCTATGTAGGTTTTTAAGAGTGATTTGTGTATGCAATGCGAAATATGCGGTGAAGATATTCGTGGAAGTCCTTTTAAGGTCATTATCGATGGTGGCGAACTGACTGTATGCACCAAATGCTCCCAGTACGGTGCCCCTGCCAGCAAACGCACACCTGTTTCCAGGAAGGTCTCTCCAGTGCAGCCGACATCTGTCAGGCCCAGAAGAACTCAGAGGACCGGATTTGAAAAGCTGGCTGAAGAGATCGTGGACAATTATGATCAGGTTATTAGGGAAGCAAGGGAAAAACATGGCTGGACACCGGAACAACTTGCTGCCCAAATAAAAGAAAAGGCAACACTCATCCGGAAATTTGAACGCCGGGAGCTGGTTCCGGAGGACAGTGTAAGAGAAAAGCTTGAGCGTGTCCTTGAGGTCAAACTAATTGAAAGGATCAGTGACGACGAATGGAAAGGGGATAAGCTCCATAAAGGAACTACCCTTGGAGATATAGTCAATATTAAGCGTAAGTAAACACAGGGAGTTGTAAAACAATGCACCTTAAGGATAAGAAGCTGGGAGTGATCGGAACCGGCAAGATGGGATCTGCACTTATAAAAGGTATATGTGATTCAGGCATTATAGACCCATCTAAAGTTTATGCCAGCGATGTTTATGATCTCGGACTGGAAAGGATGCGGACAGAGCTTGGCATCAATGTATCCAATGACAACGATCTTACAGTGGTTAATTCCGATATAATACTGCTTGCTGTCAAACCACAGATACTAAAGAGTGTGCTGAGATCGATAAAGGACAAATTAACGGCTGAAAAGCTTGTGATATCAATAGCTGCAGGAGTTCCTTTGCAGGAAATAGCAAAAGAACTGAACCCCGGAACAAGGATCATCCGTGTAATGCCAAACATCGCCGCAACAGTTTCAGAGGCTGCTTCTGCGATCTGTCCCGGCCCAACCGCTTCCATGGAAGATGCCGAACTTGCACTTGAAATGTTCGGTGCGGTGGGTAGCGCTATAATAGTCCAGGAGAAACTCATGGATGCGGTGACAGGACTTTCAGGAAGCGGACCCGCATATATATTTCCTGTTATTGAAGCCATGGCTGACGGCGGGGTATATGAAGGCCTGGACAGAGACAGTGCACTTGTGCTGGCAGCCCAGACTGTACTTGGTGCAGCAAAGATGGCACTTGAATTCCATACACATCCAGGTGAACTCAAGGACATGGTAACCTCTCCTGCAGGAACCACTATCCGGGGAATAAAGGAACTTGAGGAAAGAGGCGTACGTGCTGCGTTTATGAACGCGGTCATTGCTTCTGCAAAAAGGTCCAGAGAACTTGGAGAATAAAATCTAATGGAAAACTATATATTTAAATAGAATTTAGTAAATGTTGAGCATTTGAAATTTAAAATAACAAAATTCTTATATAGAGAACTTTAAAGTATGTTTGAAATTAAAAAGGGGGATTGTAGTTTGACCAGAGGGATTGACATTAAGTCGTTTGCTGTCATAAGGGCGGATAATGCCGACAAGGTTAATGTAGCATTGCATGATCTTGAACATTATGGTCATCTACGTTTTCTATCAAAGCCTAAGCGCATCGAACCTCAGTATGCAGATAACGTGCTTGTGAGTGTGGTCGGAGTACCTCTAAAATCCAAATGCAACTCTGCAGCACTGGTGGAACTTGATAATAATGCTGGAGCAGCTATTAGTAAACTTCGTAAGATCCATCCGCCGGCACACATAGTAATAGTGAGCCCACGGCATAAAGTCTATGAGGAATTAGTAGATAAGGCCGAGCTATATCCTGAATTCGAACGTAAGTTCGCGTCTCAGGATAGTACGCAATCAGCTTATGGCTAAATGAAAACGTTATCATCAGTATTGTTATAATAGTATTCAGGATCAGCTATTTGCCTTAGTTTTGAAATGTGGGTATATAGGCTTTCTGCGTCCTTTATATCCTTCTGTACAAGGGACAGAACACGTTTTCTTAGTCGGTGCTCTATGTTGATACCGTAATTTTCCAGATGCTCAGATATCTTCTTTTCGAGAATGATGCCTCTTCGATCCCAATCGGTCAATATCACTATATCTTTCCCAGTGGCTGCAACTTTTTCACAGATGTCTGCTAAGGGGTGGTGAGTAACAAATTCTATCCTCCCTTTTATACCAAGCTTCCTAAGTGATGCCAGATCCCTTTTTCCCTCTACAAGGATTATATTTCCTTCCATAGAAAAATATAGCAGTTCCTCAAGCAACTCTTCAATGAGCTCAAGACGTTTTCTATATACGAACAAGGGTGCCTTGAGAGTTTTCTCATAACCGGGCATCCTATAGGTCTTCAAATTCTTTGACATAGGGGGTATATCTTCCAGGATAACTATTAGTTCCCGACCGTATAAGCATTCTTATGCTTCTGTGGTCTGGCATGCATCGGTTTCCTGGTAATCTGTTATTTGTACGGATCTGCAGAATTGTTCGAACTGCTCATAGTACCTTGCCCGCTCGATCAAACCCTCGAATATTGTATTCATGCTCTTCACCTCAAGATACAGTATGAAAGGAGTGTATATTAACCGGTCCCAAGCTATGTGAAAGTATTAGGGACACATATAAATGATGATCATATCAACCCTTCAGGTTTTTCCCAAGAACAGATAATGCAAAGTCCACACTTACTGTTTTCACGAGGATCGATTTCTGGCTGTTCTTTGCTCCACTGATGATGCTCACAGAAGAACTGTTCACACCAAATAAAGCCGCAAGCTGTTCTATCAGCTGTTCATTGGCCTTCCCTTTCTGCGCAGCCTGGGAAATCTTAACTTCAATGCGTTTTCGCCAGGGATTATACCCGCTGGGAACGCATGCATGTTTAGAACCAGGAGTTACTTCAAGATCTATTACTATCCCATCACTAACCTCTCTTAATGCATCTCTGAAAGGCATAGATGTAGAAATCTCCAAATCGTATATAGCAGTAACGAGAATACATGCTTGCACGCAGATAATGCTGTGGCCTGACGCACTAACTCCGGGAGCTCATCCTCTGGAATGTCCGCAGTCCTTCCCAGTTTCCCTCGTGACAGGCGCTTTTTGCATTATCTTATGTAGCGCATTATGGTTGACTGTACACTCATCGAATGGCTCTGCCATGTTCTTGTGCAAGGACCTAAAAATGCGCATCCGTGGGATGGGACTATATCTATATCAATATTACGCATAAATATATAACAAATATACAATGTGACCCTCAAAGCTGGTTACAACATGAAAAATCTTATTAAGGATCATGAACATTTACCCCTTTAATATCACAGCTTTTTGTGGATCTACTATTAATAAGGGCACAGCAACGGGTTTCAAATGTCCAGTGAACAGATCATTTATGGGAAGATCATCCTGGGACCTGAACCGGAAACCATAGAAGGATACATCTGTCTGAAAGATGGGGTCATAACTGAGATAGGAGAAGAGAACACGAGCAGTGACATCATTATTTCTCCTTGTCTGGTGAACTCTCATACTCACATAGGTGATTCGGTTCTCAAAGACCCTGTACTTGGAAAGACAGTAGGCAACCGTGTAGAACGTGATCTGGATTCCCTTGTCAAGCCACCGGATGGTCTTAAACATCGCACACTACAGACTACTTCACAGTCCAGGCTCATTGAAGCAATGAAAAGGACCATTTCCGACATGATAACTATCGGCACCTCTGCTTTTGCAGACTTCAGAGAAGGAGGGGTGCCAGGAACACTTGCATTAAAAGGTGCTCTTGAAGGCAAAGACATAATGTGCAGGATCCTTGGGCGAATCAGTCGGACAGAAGGCTACAAGACAGAAATTGAATATGAAGCTGAACTATTATTGCAGGAGTCTTACGGACTTGGTATAAGTGGTTCCAGAGATATGGACAGGACTATATTGGAAACATTAAGGGAAGTTGCAGCATCATGGAAGAAACCATTTTTCATTCACGCTGGAGAGAAAAACAGAAGTGATATAGATTCGGCACTTTCCTTAGATCCCGATGTTCTAATACATATGACACATGCAGAACTGCCTGACCTCAGGCAAGTTGCAGATGAGCAAAAACCAGTGGTTGTGTGCCCAAGGTCTAATTTTATAACAGGCGTAGGGATGGCTCCCGTGGAGAAAATGCTTGATCTTGGGATCAATGTAGCTATAGGTACTGACAATGTGATGCTTAATTCCCCCAGCATGTTTGCTGAAATGGAGATACTTGAAAAAATATTTAAAATAGACGATAGACAAGTATTTAAGATGTGTACGCTTAACGGTGCATCAATATTGAATGTCAATAAAGTTGGATATATTGCAAAGGGTCTTAGTCCAAAGATCATGATCCTAAATGGAAGCTCTGACAACCTCACTGGTATCACCGATCCTGTAAGAGGTATTGTCCGAAGGGCAAGACCTGACGATATCCTTACAATTATCAATTAATAAGTTGTGGAGATTGGATAATGACAGCCGAGTTTAAGAAAATATTCATTGCGACAGATGGTTCTGAACAGAACAGAAGAGCTATAGAGTATGGCATAGAACTGGCAAAAATAGCCGGGGGGAAAATATTTGTCGGCTACGTAGTGGACACAGCTGCTTTTGCTTCCATACCCATGGATGCAGGATGGGAAATGATGTATGAGCTTCTGGAAACAGAAGCAAACGATGCTGTACAAAAAGTTGAGCAACTGGCAAAACAAGCAGGCGTGGAAGCAGATACCGTTGTACTTGAAGGTCATCCAAGTAACGAGATCATTGAATTTGCCCAAAAAAATGGGATCGATGTTATAGTCATGGGTACGCTGGGCAAGAGTGGTCTTGACAGATTCCTGTTGGGAAGCGTTGCTGAGAAAGTTACCCGTAACTCCACAGTTCCTGTCCTGGTAGTAAAAGGTGTTTCCTCCAAGAAGGAGTGATCACGGAAGAGGATCTACATGCCTAAAAACATTAAAGTTTCAGATATAATGGTAAAAGATGTTGCCTGTGCAACACTTCCCGGATCGAGGGACGAAGTCCTAGAGATCCTGAAAGCAAAAAGAGTATCAGGGGTGCCTGTGTTAAAGGATGGGAAACTTGTTGGTATCGTCAGCAGGTCAAATCTTTTGCAGAACCCGGAAGAAGAACAACTTGCATTGCTCATGACGAGGGACCCTGTAAGCATAAGTGAGGAAAAGGATATCACAGATGCTGCCAGGCTGATCCTGCAACATAATATCCGCAGGCTTCCCGTAGTTGAAGATGGTAAACTGAAAGGTTTGCTCACAATTGCCGATATTGTTGGTGCACTTGCAGAACTGAATCTGACCAATCACGTAGGTCAGTACAGCAGCAACAAATCAGTACCTGTATGGAGTGAAACCCCTCTTAACGTCGTCGCAAGGATAATGGAACTTTCAGATGTGAAGGCAGTTCCTGTGCTGAGCTCCGAACTGGAACTTGTAGGTATCATCTCGGACAGGGATGTCATAAGCGCCAGTATCATTGAAGACTCGGTAGAGATGTCAAACATGTCCAATGGTTCGGATGATGATCACTGGACATGGGAATCCATGCGTGATACCATGAGCATCTACTATAGTGTTTCAAGGATCAAGGTTCCAGACGTGCTTGCCAAGGACATTATGATCACAAACCTTGTAAAAGCCTCATATATTTCCGGCGTGAGTGAATGTGCTCTCAAGATGAAACGTAACCGGATCGACCAGGTCCCAATAGTCAATGCAAACCAGAAGTTCCTTGGACTATTAAGGGATCGTGATCTGCTAAGATCGATCATAAACCTCTGATTTTATTGGCCGGATGCTGTTTCGTGTCCGGCTGTTGCCTTAATGGGGACTTAGAATGGAAAAGCCCTTCATATTTATCAATTCGGCCATGTCTGCTGACGGGAAGATCTCTACATGGCAGAGAAAACAGGTAAGGATCTCAGGAGCTATAGACTTTGATCGTGTGGACCAGTTGCGCGCCACATCAGATGCAGTTATGGTTGGCATAGGCACTGTACTTGCGGATGACCCGAGCCTTACAGTAAAATCTGCTCAAAGAAAAACAGAGCGTAAGGCGAAAGGTCTTGAAGAGAACCCGATACGTATTGTAATAGACAGCCAGGCAAGAACTCCTATTGAGGCTGATATTTTTAAAAAGGGCGAAGGTCAGAGAATAATTGTGACCAGTTCTTCTGCTCCTTCTGAAAGAGCAGAGGCATTGAGGACAAAAGCCAGGGTCATAATCAGCGGGGAAAGCAAGGTAGACCTTCCTGATGCAATGGAACAGCTGTACAGCCTCGGCATCAGGCGTCTGATGATCGAAGGGGGAGCAACACTTAACTGGGCCATGCTCTCAAGCGGACTTGTAGATGAGATATACACTTTTGTGGGCAATATAATAATAGGGGGACAGATGGCCCCTACTCTGGTGGACGGACAAGGCTTCATTGAACACAGCACTCTGCCCCTTGAACTCATATCTGCCGGGAAAGTAGAGGAAGGGGTCCTCTTAAAATGGAAAGTGGTCAACCTTCGTAAATGAATCACAATGGTTTTGTGTTGTGATGTATTAACTCCACAAAACCTATATTCACACAAAACAGTATTCTAACTGACAGTTCCAGGTGAATGTATGAACAAATATCTTTTCCTTTATATCGTAGCATTATTAATAAGCTTCTCCGGTTGTCTTGATAGCGGAACTGAATCCTCCGGGAACAGTACAGTGGTGAGTGTTCAGGACCTGCAGCAAGTAGATGAAGCACTTGTTTCAGGGCCGGTTCTTGTAGACATTGGTTTTGCTGCTTGTCCTGCATGTAAGATAATGAAACCTACCATTGAGAAAATTTCACAGGAGTATGCGGGAAAGGCTACTGTGATGTATATTGATACGAGGGAAAAACCAGGAGTTGCCGTGGCTTTTGATGTTTATTCTGTGCCTGACATGTTCGTAATAGTAGGTAACGATTCGGAAGGTTATGTCTATATGACATCTGAAGGTGATATTACCAGAGACAGGAACATTGCAAGGTTCATCGGGGTAACTGACAAAGGAACCCTCACCAAAACGTTGGATATGGCTATTGCATTAAGGAATAATAAGTAAAAGGAACAGGCAAAGGAAGATATGGTCTTTACAGATGTTGACCCTCTTGCTGTGTTACTCGCAGGCATAGTTAGTGTACTTTCTCCATGCACTCTTCCTTTGCTGCCTGCTATTCTGGCTTTTTCCACAAAAGAAGGAAAAAATGGTCCTCTTGCGGTGATAGCAGGTCTGGTGATCTCCTTCACAGCAATGGGTGTGATAACATCTGCTTTTGGAGCATTGTTAATACGCTACATTCCCTATCTGCATCTAATAGCTTCCATTACCATTGTTGTTTTTGGGATAGTTATGCTTTTTGATCTCCAGGTATTTAATCGGTTATCTACCTTCACAAGTAAGGTCCATAATTCTAAGAAGCAAGGACTATTAGGTGGTATCCTGCTTGGGCTCTCCCTTGGCATAATCTGGATACCATGTATAGGCCCATTACTGGGAAGCGTGCTTGTGCTGGTAGCTATGCAGGGCAGTCTGGCTTATGGCGCAACATTGCTGTTCATATACTCGATCGGTTTTGCAGTGCCCATGCTGATCATAGCATATTCTGCAAACGTTTCCTCTATGAGATTGAGAGCCATTGCTCGCTATGACTTTATAGTCAAAAAGATAGCAGGCATTTTACTGATACTTACAGGATTATGGATGGCATACACCAGCCAAATAACTACACTTTTCCAGGTTTAAAAAACAAGACCAATAAAGCGGATGCGGGGAATATTATTCCTCGCATTCATCTTTTGAATTGGCGATCGCCACAAGTTCGTTGACGCAGGCAACGGCAATGGGGGTTCCGCCCCTGGTGCCGATACATGTAATAGAAGATATGTCTGTGTCCCTGACGACTTCCTTGGACTCTGCAGCATTCACAAAGCCTACCGGGGTTGCTATAACAAGAGCGGGCCTTATGCCATGCTCCACCATACGGCACACTGCAAGTGCTGCGGAAGGTGCATTGCCTATAGCAACGATGGAACCTTCCAGCCTGTCCCTGCATGCAAGGAAACCGGCTGCAGTCCTTGTGATGCCGAACTTCTTAGCGATGGCGGCGTCCTTGTCCTCATCCATCACGCAGATGACATCGGACTTGTGTCCCATCTTAGTTATCCCGTATTTTACCATGTTGATGTCCACGAATATGGGGGCACCTTTCTTCAGGGCTTCCACGCCTGCCTTTACAGGATCTTTGTTGAAATGCATAAGATATGCCATGGAAAGATCCCCCACTGCAACCATGCAGCGCTGACGTATCCTGTCCTCAATGGTCCTGTCTCCAACTATCTGCTTGGCAA
>CALBTS010000886.1 GCA_937968035.1 uncultured Methanomethylovorans sp. | reverse complement strand
TATGTTAATGATGATCGGGATCTTGGTATTCAGATCGATTGGATAAAGATCGATTCTCTGTCCAATGGGGCTACCGATTACATAACAGCTACTTACGGTTAAATTTTAGATGAGCTCACTAAATAGGATATTCAACATGTATCCTAAAAAGGATTGATCTTCTACAGGATCAATTGCGTTATATTTATCTTATATGAGTGATAATGGCTTCTGATTGAGGCGATGTACATGGAATGCATTTTCTGCAAAATTATTTCAGGGTCTATCCCTTCTTATAAAGTTTATGAAGACGAGTTCGTTTTTGCTTTCCTTGACATCTATCCGTGCTCCGAAGGACATACTGTAGTACTTCCCAAAAAGCATATTGAGAGATTTACTGATCTGGATGTAAAAGATGCTTCGGATCTATTCGCTTCAGTGCACAAGATATCAAAGGTTGTGTGTACGGCTTTTGATCTGCATGGAATGAATATAGGTATGAATGTAGGTGAAGTTGCCGGACAAAGCGTATCTCATGTGCATGTCCATATAATTCCCCGTAAGGAGGGGGATAACGGTGGATCGATGCACAGTATAGTGGAAACGCATCCGGATACTGGAAATTTGGCTGATCTGGCAAAGAAGATAAGAGACTCATTTTAATGATACGAGTACCCTCTAAAAATGAAATTCTTATTCTCAAATAGACGAGGCTTATCATGCTTAGACCAGTGATTAAATCTATGCGTCCCCATCAATGGTACAAGAACTTCGTTATTTTTCTATGTATCATTTTTTCAAAGAACATACTTAATCTCGAAATGTGGCTGGATCTTCTTTTGATTTTCTTTGTATTCTGCATGCTTGCAGGTTCTCAATATATGTTGAACGATCTTAAGGACATAGAAAAAGATCGATTGCATCCCAAGAAAAGAAACAGGCCGATAGCAGCTGGCCTTCTGCCTGTCAAAATTGCGCTTTTTATATCTTTTACGATAATGGCAGTTTCTCTTGCTATCGCTTTTTCAATGGGGCAGCTAGTGGGGATCGTAAGTTTGCTGTATCTTGCTAACAGCATAGTCTACTCTTTTTATTTCAAGAATTTTGCTATCGTAGATGCTATCTTTATTGCCGTAGGATTCGTTATACGGGCGATAGTTGGTTGTGTTGTGATCAATGTAACAATTTCCCCATGGCTGATATTGTGTGTTTTTCTTCTGGCACTGGTTCTAGCATTCGGAAAGAGAAGGCATGAACTGGATGGTGACCAAAATTCAAGGAATAGCCTGTCACAATATAATATAACAATGAGCGAAACTCTGTTGAACTCTTCTGTTTCCATGCTGTTAATGTCATACGCTCTGTATACTGTTTCAGTACACACGGCAATGATGCTGACACTCCCATTTGCATTTTATGGTATCTTCCGTTATGTTCAGCTCATCAATCTGGAAGGCATTGGAGAAGAAGTGGAGCTATTAATGCAGGACAAACCCTTTGTTTTGAACATAATGTTGTGGGTATTCCTTACTGTATTGGTCCTATATGGTGGTCCATGATGAGATTCGATCTGCATGCACATTCAAAGTACTCTCCAAAATGTGGGTACATGGAACCAAAGGTGATCGCTAAG
>CALBTS010000885.1 GCA_937968035.1 uncultured Methanomethylovorans sp. | reverse complement strand
ACTGTTAATCAGGGGGTCCTAGGTTCAAGTCCTAGCTGGGGAGCGAAGCAAGTCAGACACTTATGGGAAACCATGGGTGTCTTTTTTTATGGGTGCGCCAGTTTTGCGCCAGTTTCTGGGGGAAATTTGCGGTTTCAGGGTCAATAATGATTGACGGTTGAAGTCTATTAAAGTCGACCTTCAATGTTAATAGGGTGTTATGTGTTTTATAAATGTGTCCAGGCATTTTTGGGCGAAGACACTTTATTCATGTCTGAAATTTTCATCGAACCAAATCTGTTTATCTAGCGTGTTGATGTATTTCTCCTCCTTTTTCTTGGATCTTTTTGTAAAGAAGAACTTAAAGTACATTGTGGCTCTGCCATCTTTACTAATAAACACGCCAGTGCAATAGGGATACTTTCTCTTGCGCATTTTTTCTAATGAGTTGTCAAGAAAATATACAGAATCAGCACTCGGTATGTCATAGATGTAGATAGTGTCAGCATTAAACATTTCACGAGGTTTATCACCAGCGATGATGGTTACATAATCCTTTAAATCGATATTTACAGAGTCATTGTTTGATGGATGCCCAGGTCTGTAATACAGGCCAAGCGCGGTCTTTATTTCCGCCGAAATTTGCCCTCGTGGAAAATTTCGATTAGGTGAAACTATTGGTGTTGAAGTCGAAGTGTCTTTATTAACTATACGCTCTATCATAGCTGATTTTTTAAATATTTCAGCATCCTCCCTGGAAACATAATGTGGTAGAGCAGTATAAATTACAAGACAACCTTTATCCCTGGACTGAAATACAGGACCATATAATCCCCCTGTATGTTTATCTTTTTCTTCCCGAACTTTCCACATAACATAGTATTTATCCAGATCCGTAAACCTTTCGGGGTGGCCACAAGTAATACCATATTTCTTTGAAATATATTCTGCATAATCGGGTAAATTCCTCTGGTAGAATTGCTTCTCCTGTGCAGATAGATTCAATGAAAATGAAATGGTCACAATGACAAGTGTCATTTTACTTAGATCTTGCCAGCATGAACGCAATTCTCTATGCTGACTTGTTATAGTGCGTTTTATACCTCTCATTTGGTTTTAAGGTTACACAGACCTATCCTTATGCCAACTGTAATGACAGGCAAGGGAATATAACTGTCAAAATCTTCAGTTTCCCAGGTAAATGGAACAGATAAACTAACATAAGGCTCTATCACCGTTTGAGGGGAAAGCTGGCCTTTATAATTCAGTTTAAACCCTGGGACAATCCCGAAATCCGAGATGTACTTGAAATCTGTCATATATGCAGCCCCCAGATACCCACTTATGAAGAAGTGTTTGAAAGTGTTCTCCTTAAAGTAATGCCTCCTTTCAATTGCCACTTCCAGACCTACTGCGGGCTCAGTGAAATTATTGAATGAACCAACGCATCCAAAACCACCCCACAGGCTGGTAGTCGTTTTGGGTTTGTTTACTTTCTCAAAACTGTAGATTAGTTCAGCAGAATATGAAAGAAAGGATTTTTGTGGTGGATAGTAGATAACATCGCAATATGCGCTGATCGTGAGGAATAGAAATAAGGCTGCGATTATGATTCTTTTCATACGAACATTGTTTGGTACTGAATATACATAAAACTTCTCTTATTCAAGTCGTTTATAAATAGCTGTATTATAAATCATAAAAGCTCTTGAATCTATCCGCAATTTGTCTTCATAAAACTCATAGTCGTAATCAAATACCAGCTCAAATCCATCTTCTCTAGTAATACTTTCATGTAACAAGGAATCAATCCAGTACTTCCTTTGAGAGGTGACTTGTTGCGATTCATAGTCAAAAAAACGGACAGTATCGTCAGGCAAGTACTCATCATAACCATTTGCTGGATATGTATTCATAACAGGCCAGTTACCCAACTCAATTATTTCCCATTTTCCAAGAATGGCTCTTTTCGCTGAGTCAAAGGGGTCGATCTTTTCTCTATCGCAGCCTGACACCGCAAATAAAACCGTAATAAATATGATATATATATACTTCAAATTTTCCAGATTAAACTCAGAAATTTGGTTGTAAATGCGCGTCATGTTATTACTCTATTCTTTCAATTGTAATATCTCTGACTATCATTAGGTAGCTTTTTCTGTTGACCGAATTCCATATCTCCAAAACTACATTGACAAGTATATTGGTGTCCCATTCGGGACCATCATTGCTAATCAAACGAAGCTTATACCATGGGATGCTTTGGCTGCTTGCAGAAGTGGGAGATGAGATCCAGATTAAAGGATCATTTATTATGTACAGTTTGGTAATTTCAAGATCTGTTGAAATATTTATGGTATCCAGATTAACCAGACTCACATAGGCAACTAGAGGTCTCTTTGTGGGTATTGAAGAACCAGGGAAAAAGTTACGGTAAGCTTCTGCCTCAATCACATGCTTACTGGAATTGTAAACAAGGATATCAACCGAATTAGTCATGAGACGATTAAGTAACTCAGCATCATCAGTAACACTTGGTTTCTCACAGGAGGACAGAAGAACTACAAAAAATGTAATTATCAGAGATTTGCCGAGGATGTTTTTCATAACATTTGGATAATTATTTTATTGGATCAGTCTGTCTTAGTAAAATGAGCAAATGGTGTCATTGCAGATGATCTGTTAGCCGTTTCAATTACCGAGCTTTTATAACCAGTGTTGTTATTATTTCACCTGATCCTTGATCTCAACAATTTTAATCACATCACCAACCTGACATATACTGGCTGAATTGACAGGATCAATTTTATATTTTATCCAGTACTTTTTTCCGTCAGAATAGTTTTGCAGGAAATCATTAATGTTGTTTGGTTCAAGATATTTATCGTCAGTTTTCTGAAAAACGAACCCACAACCGTCAAATCCCGTAAGATTTTTTAATGTTACCTCCTCATAACCTATTAGCGGAAGTACATCATCTTTCTGACATGAGAACTGAAAGAGGATAGCCAGAGCAAAAAGTACTTTTACGATTTTCATGTTGCCAGTATTTGTTTCTTCATGCAAGAGTTGCGGTTATTCTTTCTTCTTAATAATACTGAACTCTGAAAAATTGAAACCATATCCCAAATCTTTTCGTGGGAAGAATGTCAGCCCCAGGTACAGAGATTTCATTAATTCAGATTTAGTCCAGGTAATGCCACCATCCAGGGTTTCATATGATATACTCCCTTTAAAGGTAGGGAAATCGAGACCCTCATATACAGCAATGGGTTGAATATTAAAACCCTCATTTTCAGATGAAAAATGAAATGTGCCAAAGTAGGTAAACGGGAAACTGGTTTCCTCCCAATTTAAACCGCCATCAATGGTTTTATAAATGTGAGAGATGCCATCAATATAACCGATATTCTCATTGTAGAAGTAGATGTTTCTGACATCATGATTTGCTTCAACGGGTGTTGATATAGTTTGCCAACTATGACCATAATCCGAACTTTTGAAGATCTGATTATTTTCACCAGCAACAAAAACGAGATTATCAACATAAAACAATTCGTAACTGTAAGGCTTTATTCCCAGATCAATGAGATTCCAGGTGGATCCTCCGTCTGATGTTGTTGCAACATACTCATCCCTTGAACTTGAAATGTCAGGTTTATGAATTACTGCAATTCCATTCATTGGATCGAAAAACTTCAATGACAGAATTCGGATGAATTCAGGAATGAATGTCTTAGTCCATGTGTCGCCGCCATCTGTGGTTTTTAAAAACACACTTCCTTTGTCGCAATCCGCATCCAGGCATCCACTCATTGCCTGACCTGATACAAAACCCACATTTTCATCAATAAAGTAGACAGAATATAGATGTATGGTTGTTCCCGAATTCAATTTTTGCCATGTGGTACCCGAAGTAGTCGTTTTATAAATCTTGCCTTTATACCCGACAACGAAGCCAATGTTCTCATTAACGAAATACATATCTCTTGGGTTGATATCAAAATCATAAGTTGATTTTGAAATTTCCCATCCCTCCAGGCCAATTGTCAAATCATCTTCAGGGATATCTGGCACTTCTTTGCAGCCGCATAGTAGAAATGCCGTAAATAAAGCAGCTATGGCAAAACCTGAGAAAAGGGAGGTCGGAGCTGGTTTAAAGATTGTGTCCAGATGTCTGGGGTCTGAGACATTATGAGGTTTCATAAAAAAGTTGCCATTTACCTGTTTGCAGTTGGGTGTATATTATAAATCTCCAACTGTTAATTCGTTAATCTTGTTTCCAGATGGTCTTTATTCTTGTAGCATTTTGGTAAAAATCTATGCCATTTATTGTTAGTGCACCAGTAAAACCACCTAGATTGCCAACATATTCACAATACTGGTCGAGGACTGTTGCGCCAAAGTCCGCTCCACAAGTTCCATCACTAAACATAAATACATGTTCTCCCTGAAATATCCATTCAGAAACCGAGGCTCCTTCATCACAATGTTGTCCTTTAATGAATTCTCTGGTCTGCTTTAGAATACAATCAGGACAGTCCTTGTCAATTTTTTCACATGAAGTTAGTAGAAGAATTATGGTTAGGAGTAAATACTTTATGGTTTTCATAGTATTTCGGTTGCTTGATCAAGTATCAATTTTGTGCCAATTGTCCTTTATGGTGGATATGATTAATACGAGAATGAACACCAAAACGCTGCAGACAGTATCCATTTTTAAACAGAAATGTAAGTTTTCCTATTCTGGGTAGCCCAGACCACCGATCCTCCCACGACCCTCACCAGACCCCATCCAACATGGAGATCGTGTCCCTGGGGTCAGATTTGATACCTTAACATGACCTGAGAAAGGGGGGTTGGGGATGGTTTTAAATTATGTTCAGCTATTGGGGGGGGTT
Organism: uncultured Methanomethylovorans sp.; assembly: GCA_937968035.1. Lineage (GTDB taxonomy): Archaea > Halobacteriota > Methanosarcinia > Methanosarcinales > Methanosarcinaceae > Methanomethylovorans. Next base: position 2,977 of record CALBTS010000885.1, on the reverse strand, counting down.
AAGACAAAACCTCTCGCAGTACAGAGCGGTAATGGCATAAAATGATAGGTTAGTTTGGGTTATATTTATCATTCATACAAAATGTTTAATTTGCCAGTCACAGGTTCCTGAACATTACCTGCTATTATGGTGTAATCTATTGAAAAGTTCTTGATACTCTCATAATCTATGTAAATAGTAACTAACGTATCGAGGGCGTATAGAGTATGATGCTTTACATACTCACGATAGAAATGAACATCATAACTATTTGTTTTTCTTATTGATGGCCTGTTTATATTTGGTAAATAAGGTCTACTAAGGTCTGGAATATATGGTCTTACATTAAAGTTTCCAAGACCTGCTAACATAGTTTTGGGTGTACTCGGCGGAATTGGCTTATTGGGTGGATCATCTAGATCATCTTCATTAAATAGTTCAAACCCATCTGGGAAGTGGCAATAAACATCTACGTTCTCGGCTGGAGTATTACCTTTATTTGTCAGAATGAGATTTATTCTAATTGATAAACTAGATTTCAATTCATATTCATATAATTCTTGTAAGTAGGCAGCATAGCGTGTATAAAAAACATTCAAATCAGAATTATACCCTTCTATTTGGTCTTTTGCTACTTGAGTTAGGGATGCTATAATAGCAAATGGAGAATCATTGCTGTTTTCCGTATACACCATATACGGGTATTGATTCTTAACCTCATCCATGTTTTGTTGAATGAATTGGGCATGGTCAATATTCTTTTTATCTAGCTTAATTCTAATAAATTCCTGCTCACCCTCAAATAATAGAATAGGCCTTGGAATTCTAGACTTGAGTAAAGCATTCTCTCTCTGTAATTCTTTAATATGCCTTTCAACCTCACCTTCCTGAGATGGTAGTTTTAAATCCTCTGAAAGCTTAATGATTTTTATGCCATATTGAGGGGACCTTAATCTTGGACCTATATCAGATGAGCATAGATAAATCAAGTCTCCTGGATGTTGCTCCCGATACTCAATAATACTAGCTAACAGTTGATCATCTTGTTTTTTAAAGTCAAGTCGGTTTAGTTTGAATGTTTCATCATTAGGCCTTGACAGTATTACTTCAAAGTCAACATGTTTTCTTATTTCGGTATTCTGATATTCAATGATATTTTCAATTCTTGTAAGTATTGTTCTGGCACGTTTACTTATGGTATTGTTCCCAATTTTAATTTTATCAAGTTCTTCTATCACGATTGGCGCAATAACAATCTTACATCTGCTGTCTTCGCTAACCTTAATCCAATCAATGTCTGTAAAGATTTTATAATGCAATAGAATATTGCTATCAAGGAAAATCGTTCTCATTTTTAAATTACCTATATATTGGGCGATTATGAACCTCTTACCCTATTTTAAGCTAATATTTTGGTGAAATTAACTCAATTGCGACGGGATATAAGTCGTTAATTTTCAGATCCTGGGGTTTATGGTCAATAATATCCCAAATCTCCGTGGATTCATCTTTTATTTCATCCTTACCAAGACGAAGCCCTTGAACAATTAGGCTATCAGGAAAATTCCTCTCTGGAAAATCAAGACGAGCTTTGTCAATCTTAAGTCTTTCGGTTTTATGAATAGCAAAATAAAGATCAGGATTGCTAAATAACTGATAAACCGAGTAGTCATTAGAAATTTTAAGTATCCTTTTTGTTTCCATAATAACACTTTTTTCTGGCATTTTGGGGCGTGCAACCACACTTGGTTATATGGCTAATAAAGATAAGAATTTAGAATCAAATGCGGGGCTCCTCTCTTGTTCCCAAACTCTCTACTGATGTGGTCAAAGATTGATGGTTATTGTTGGATTAAAACACACTGTCCGTATTCTGGTTGGCCCGAATCGACGATCTCCCGACGACCCTAGCCCTTTACCCTTCCAACCAGGGATCTTTCTTCTGGGGTCAGATTTGATACCTTAACATGACCTGAGACAGGGGGGAGGCTGGGGATGGTTTTGAAATAGTGCCATGATTTCTTGAGGACTCAGCGAATAACTAATCCTGATTGTCCCAATTCTCCAATACTATTTTACAAATATCATAAACATCAGTATTGTTCTTATCTCTTGCCTTTACATACGGCAATATTGCCTCATTGATAAACTTGTGTAAAGTATGGCTATTCTGCCCATCTTTCTCTGTTGAGTACAGAAGTGCGGAGTAAGAAATTACAGTTAGAATTTTCTCTTGGGCTTCCTCTGAGTTCATGGATGGGTTCTTGCTCGCGTCTTCCATAATGGTAACAATGGATTGGATTGTTGCGTTGCCTCTCATAATTACTTGATTAATTAGTTTTTAATCAAAGATAGGTAGGCGGGATAGGGGAGATCAAGCAGATAAGCACAGAATTATCAACAAAAAAAGGCTCCTGGATCGGATCGTCTAGGTTAAGCTGGGGACTTTAACTTGACTGGCAGGGCGGGCGGTACAGATTGGGTTTAAGATATTTTGAGATTTTATGGGGGCTATGGGAAGATAGAAGTCACTTAAAATTTCATAAATTGTAACCTATAAAAATTGAAGCTAATTTACACATGGATCCAGCTAATAATTACGACATTGAATTTATTACACAGATCCTTGATGAAGAGCTCATCCGCAGAAGGAAGAAGTATTTGAGGATCTCAGAAGCGAATGGAATACTGTTGGATAAGGGAATCTTTAGTCTTGATGACTACAAATCGAAAGCATTAATAAAGCTTCTTGAGAATGATAAACTTAAGCATGCATATTATGCAAATACATTACCGCCAGAGTGGCGAATTCCACTCTCAACGATTGAAACAGAAATTAGCACCTCAGATTCTAATATTGGCAAGAACTCGAATTTAACCGCAAGAAATGATAAAAAGAACTATGTAAATTGTCCTTATTGTTACAAATCAAGCATATATGTTCGTGTTGATGATAGAGGGAAACCGACCTTAAAATGTCCAAAATGTAACAAATCGT
>CALBTS010000884.1 GCA_937968035.1 uncultured Methanomethylovorans sp. | reverse complement strand
TCAGTGCAGAAAGAACAATGTTTTCTGCGTCCGCATCCTCTGTAAGTCTCAAGCTCACACATAACATCAGGATAATCCGGATGTTGCCTGATTATGAAAGCCCCTTTTTTCGCCCATCTGCCGATATCCTGCACGGACCTGAAACGCTCAGTTACATTTACGGGGTCTTCTAACTTCCCATCATTTAACAGATCATACACGAATGCTTCTACATCAGCTCCGCAACAATAGGCATTTTCCAGTCCCGATAAACTGGATGCCCTCTTGCCACCCTCTGAACTGAAACCTAATCTGATAGGGCCTCCCAGTACCACCTTGCCTGTTGCAGTACGACTAAGGATATGCAATTCTTCTAAGCTGACAGGTGTGGAACGGAGGTACTTTCCCGGTACGGTCATTCCGGCAATTATCACAACAAGATCTGCTTCCCTGATGATCTTCTCATGGACCTTGGGGTTGAGCCTTATGCTGTCGATAGCGGAATAGAAAATGTCCTGCATATGAATGCCCTGCTCCCGCATTGCTCCAGCAAGGTATCTGATATAAGGAGAGATATAAGGAGGAACACCAAAACAGGCTGGTTCATCCACATAACCATCAATGATAAGCGCTTTCATTTTTCCTCGGAAGGTTCTCAGCTGAAGCTCGCTGGCGACAGATGAATTACTATGCATAAACCTGGTTGCCTATTTATATATCTTGCACATAACCTAACTAGTTTTACAATCCAAGACCATGAGGTTATCATATGAGAAGCGATAAGACCAAGAAAGGAATAGAACGTGCACCCAACCGTTCCCTGCTCAGGGCAACAGGTCTGACAGATGCAGAAATGGAAAGACCCTTCATTGCTGTGGTCAACTCATGGACAGAACTGATACCAGGACACATTCACCTGGACAAGTTATCAGAAGCAGTAAAGGCAGGCATAAGGAGTGCAGGTGGCGTTCCTTTTGAATTCCATACCATCGGGATATGTGATGGGATCGCAATGGGCCATGAAGGAATGAAGTATTCTCTTCCAAGCCGCGAAGCTATTGAAGATTCCATTGAACTCGTGCTCCAGGGACATCAGCTGGACGCGATGGTCATGATAACAGCATGTGACAAGATCACACCCGGACACCTCATGGCTGCCGGAAGACTCGATATTCCCACCATCGTCGTGACCGGCGGTCCCATGATGCCGGGATTTGTGGACGATGAATACAGAGACCTTATATCTGTCTTTGAGGGAGTTGGCGCATGCCGCTCTGAGAAAATGGCAGATGATAAGCTCCAGCAACTTGAAGAATGTGCCTGTTCAGGGGCCGGGTCATGTGCAGGCATGTATACCGCCAACACCATGGCATGCATGACCGAAGCCCTTGGGCTGAGCCTTCCAGGCTGCGCCACAACACACGCAGTAGATGCAAAGAAGACACGCCTGGCCAAGACCTCAGGCGAGCGTATCGTTGCCATGGTAAAGGAAGGGCTCACCGCCCGAAAGATAGTCACCATGGAAGCCTTTGAGAACGCTATCATGGTTGATATGGCAATTGGTGGAAGTACGAACACCACACTGCACTTGCCTGCCATTGCTCATGCTTTCGGACTGCAGCTCACATTGGATACTTTTGATAAGCTTAGCCGCACCACCCCTCATATTACATCCCTGAAGCCCGGAGGCATAAACTATATGCTGGACTTTGACAGGGCAGGAGGAATACAGGCCATCATCCAGAAGCTTAGCACAAAAATGCATCTTGATCAGATAACAGTTACAGGAAAAACTGTTGGTGAGAACCTGGAAGGTTTTGTGGTCCTTAACCCCAAGATGAATGCTCAGGTCATTAAGACACTTGACTCACCCTTCCATGAAGAGGGTGGGATCGCAGTACTTAAGGGAAGTCTTGCACCAGATGGTTCAGTAGTAAAACAGGCTGCAGTCAGTCCAAAGATGCTTAAGCACAGCGGCCCTGCGAAGGTCTTTGACAGCGAGGAGACCGCTATGGCAGCCATCCTTGCAGGAAAGATCAAATCCGGAGACGTTGTTGTCATCCGCTATGAGGGACCAAAAGGTGGGCCAGGAATGAGAGAAATGCTCTCCCCCACATCCGCAATTGCTGGAATGGGACTAATAGAATCAGTAGCTCTTGTCACTGATGGCAGGTTCTCCGGTGGTACCCGTGGCCCATGTATAGGCCATGTATCCCCTGAAGCCCAGGAAGGTGGCCCCATTGCCCTGGTGCAGGAGGGAGATATCATTGAGATCGATATCCCTGCGAGGAAAATTGACCTGAAAGTATCTGAGGAAGAGCTGGCAAAAAGAAAAGCAACGTTCAAGCCCCCGGAGAAGAAGATCACTGGCTATCTTGCAAGATACAGGAAATATGTAAGTTCTGCAAGCAAAGGTGCTATCTTCGAATGATGTGCAGAAAAAACCTGCACAGTTATATTTTTTCATACACTATAGATCACAAATACCTGTTAAGAATTTTTGGAGGTAATCTATGGAAATCACAGGTATCTGCAACATATGCAGCATGGCCGGAAAAATGTACACTTGCTCCTTTTGTGGAAAAAATGTATGTGTACGGTGCTTTAACCATGATAAGAGGACATGTATTCAATGCGCTGGCTCAGGACGTTCTGGCTCTGACATTATTTATGGAAAAGGTCGCATCTGAATTAGATACATTAAGGCCTGAGCAGATATTCTACACCATCTTCTATTTCTACCTGCAAAGAACGATCTGAGATCATGAGATTTATCTGTGCATCGATTTCTTCTGCACTGAACTTCTTGGACACAAGTCCTTTGATGATGGACCTTTTTATCCGTGCACCATGTGGCAGATACATAAGGATGTTACCTTGAAGCCGCTCATTCATGG
>CALBTS010000883.1 GCA_937968035.1 uncultured Methanomethylovorans sp. | reverse complement strand
CTTCGAAATTTAAACAAAAGGCCATCATTGCAGACAGCCAATTGACTGAATCTATAAATGGATGTTCCCTTATTGTTCAGGCTAAATGACGGTTAAGTCCCATTCATTGTTTTAGTTTCTCGGCTGATCATCCTTGCCTTTTCATCAGTATCAATTAGCTCTATACTCAGCCCAAACCTTGCGAGCATAAAGGCTATTCCATGATTATTGAACGCTTCTCCTGGTTGAGGAGGGACCAGTGTAATCAAACCATTGCCGGTTAATTCATTTATCTTGTCATTCAGATCTTCACATTTAAAACACAAATGGTGAAATCCTCCCCCCCGGTTCACAAAATTCAGCAACGAGGCATTGTTATCAGCTGGCTCAATAAGCTTTACGATGACACTATCAGTTTTCATCAGGAAAACCACTTTCACCTTCTGCAATGAATTAAAGACTATTTCTGTCATCTGGCTATAACCAAAGACTTTGCACCAATATTCAATAGCTTCATCCAAATTCTTAACCGCGAAACATATATGGTCAATTTTCATTACAATTAGTTTGTGTGTTCAAAATCACTGTCAATTAATTCCAGATCCCATGATAGTTTTTGACACTCGTCAATTAATGATTTGTTTTTGGAACTGAATACAAATTTCCTCTTTTTGACCAAAGATTTAATTTGTCTCTTAATGGATGAAGATAAATCGCTCCTGGTCGTATAAAAGCGAATATATGAAAATCCTTCCCCCTTGCCATAGAGTGCAAGAGAAGAAAGCATTTTCCGTATCTCTGAAATGTTGCAGCAATCCGATACCCAAAGTATATCAATTGAGTGATCGGCGTTTTTATTCAGAAAGACCAAAGCACTGAATTCATCTCCGGAATATATGAAGTATTGGCTCCTATTAGGAGAATTTTGTATCCGCCACTGAACATAGTCTTTATTCCTTGGGGGTGATATCAAATGTCTCCTTTTTTCTTGAGATTTTTCGTACCGGCTAACATGGAGTGCCAATAACTCATCAGATAGTGGACTCAATGTGATATGTGCAAGATCAGTGCAATATTTATTATATATCCCTGACAAACTATGTATTACAGTGGCGTTAAAAAATAACCTTAAGCAGGAAGGCATCCATCTTACGAACCGGGTATGATTGAAGGGTGAGATTAAGACATAATGCATAAAAGATTCAGAATTCACCTGCCATCCTGCCCTCTGAAAGATTCCAAATGAGTTTTCGTTCGGGAAAGTAATTTGCATTTCTGAAAAAGTTGCACGCTTTTTGACCAAAATATTCGCAAGACCATGCCGACGATACTCTGGCAATACAGCAAGATCAATAAACCACGCTGCTGAAAAAGTGCGACCAGTTATCATTAAATCAAAAGGGATCAACCCTGCATGTGCTATTACTTTCCCCTGGTACAGAACCACAAGTGGAATTTTATTATCAAGATAGGATGATCTGTTAAGCCAATTCCAGGATTCGATTAAAAATTTTGCTCGTTGCGGATAAGTCGATTCATAGAAGGCATGCAACAATTCGGGAGCAACCTCAGAAGCTGGTAAAATTAATACATTGTGAATTAATGTGTTGTACATTTCGGGCGAAAAGATTCTTGTTTGGAAGTCAGGCCTAATTGAAGTAATCAGCATTCATTGGGTTTCGCATTTTCATACTATTCCCTGACCCTACACAGTAACTAGTATTTTCCTTAATTCTGCCCTGGCCGTTTCTTCGCTTTTAGTCCGTAATCCCCTAAAATACTGCCAGTAAGGGCCCAGAAACAGCTTTAATTTTATTGAATCAATGGTCCCCTTTGAGACGTAATATCTTGGGACTGACATTGGATCGCAGTTAGCGCCCACACCAAAATGTGCTGTTGAAAAAGCCAGTCTGCATCCGGCACCTTTGAGAATTTCCTTTTCCCGGGCTCCAAAGTCGAGCTCTGGAATCCCGTTTGGATAGGCAAAGTATTTTACATTATAGCCGAGAATTTCACTTAATCCGTTAATTGATCCGACTATTTCTTCCTCAGAAGATTTATTGTCTTCGTTTGATAAAACTGGATGATTGAGTGTGTGGGCCCCTATGCTGATAAGGCTGTCAGTTGCTATTTCATGTATCTGGTTAATATTAAGATTATGGCGCTCAACATCGGGTTGATTGACCTGCGTTTTATAATAGGCAATAATGCCTTTGATTTGACTCAGATTCAAGGTTTTGAAAATATGCATCAGGTTGTAGGGTGTGAGCATATTCAATTTCACCCCAAGATAGGTGGAAAGTGCATTTTTCAACTTTAACTCATCGTAACACTTGATTTCCTGAAACCAAAAATTACCCTGATCAAGAATTATCTTGGGGGAAACAAATAACGTAGCCGGAATATTATGCTGTTTCAGTAATGGATATACTACATCATAAAAAGTCCTGTCCCCATCATCAACAGTTATATGACAAAAATTCGTTAGATGCTGTTCATTATAGATGTGCGATTCTAATTCAGTCGCTGAAATCAGTGTATACCTTCTCTTCAGATATATAAGAAGCTGATTCATCCACTGCTTGTCGTGAACGTCGTGAAGATTTATTACCTTATTCATTTGCTAATTGGCCGAATCAGGAATAGTTACATTTCAGGATAGCATCGGTATTTAATAACATGGCCATCAATACTTGTGAAAATCATACTTCAGAAAACCTGTTCATAGACTGACGCCGTTTGCACAGCTATCCGGTCCCAATCATATTGGGACATGTCATATTTAACTGGTTTGAAGTCAACTGCCAGTTCATAATTAAGTTTTGCAAAAAGGGATTTCTCATCTCCGGAGGTAAAGAATCTTTCCAGGGGTATATCAATCTGTTTGTTTGCAGGTATATCACTAACAATAACAGGCAACTCATAACTCATAGCCTCTAGCAGGGAGATTGGCAATCCCTCGTGGAAAGATGGAAGTACGAAAACCCTGGCATGTGTGAATAGCTGTTGAAGTTTCTCTCCTCTTATAAAACCTGTTAAGATTACTCCATTCTTTAATGCAAGATCTTTGAGTTGTCTGGAATATGTAGTCTCATGATCCGAGTCACCGGCAATTACAAGTTTAATGTCATCGTTAACCAATCTTACGAAAGCATTGATCAACAGATCAAAACCCTTCTCTCCTACGAATCTGCCCAGAGTGAAAATATAGTTTCTTGACTCAAGACCAATAGAGGTAATGTAATCAATTGTAGATGAGACTTTAGGCACCGGGACTCCATTGAATATCAGGTGAGAAGAAGCGCGGCCAAACTTTTGCAGAATTGAATCTTCAATTACCCTGGAAATAACGATTACTTCATTTGCATATTTTGAAGCGAACTTTTCGCCAATGCGCAATATTAATTTGGCAAATATGCCCCATTTTTTACGGTCATAGTCTGGCCCGTGATGAGTAAACACAACTTTTAGTCCAAGAAGCCTGGCAAATGGAGTCATAATTCCTGGTCCAATGGCATGAATATGAACAAGGTCTGCTCTATGCCTCTTTGCCCATATAATTGAAAGCAGAGTATGAATTATTGCCTCAAGGCTTTTCAAATGAGGTGCATAAAGATCTACAAGCCTGACGCCTTTAAATTCATTAATACGGTTATCCGGTGACACATAGCACGATCTTCTGATCAACACTATATCCATACCATAACGGGCCAGCCTGGGAAATAGTTCCTCACAATGGGTTTCCACACCACCCTGAATGGCAGGGATTCCTCTTGTTCCTGTGACAACAACCTTCAATCTAGAAATATCCCTCTGTTTTGATTCTGGTTTCATCGATGCCTTTTTCTAACAGGATATCGTATACATCATCAATCATGCTATAATTGCCACATAGGAAATAAAATGCAGATATGTCGATCAACTCATCTCTAATGTAATTTGTTACTCTGCCATAATAATCTCCCATGGCGTCACCAGTTGTACAGCAGGAATATTTATTCAGGTAGTGGTCTTTGTCGTACGCTTCATTGTAATACCTTATGCCATGAATAATTCT
>CALBTS010000882.1 GCA_937968035.1 uncultured Methanomethylovorans sp. | reverse complement strand
ACCACCGAGATCTACACTCTTTCCCTACACGACGCTCTTCCGATCTAGGATTGTGTACTGCCTTTCTGAGTAAGTTATCAAGGCTGCAGGCTAATTCCATCGGGCAAACATATGGTCGCTTTTCCTTGCTCATTGGTGCTCTTGGTTAAATTATTTTCAAATATAGCTTTTTGGCTGGTTGCAAAATTCATAGGCAGCAGAATCCGTCCTTCTGTGACCACTTCAAAAGAAGGTCTGATAATTCCTAAACCATTTAACCCATAGTTGAATATTGTCTTAACCCCCAAATACCTGGAGATAATTTTAAACCCATCCCCGCCTCCCCTCTTTCTCAGGTCAGGTTAAGGTATCAAATCTGACCCCAGAAGAAAGTTCTCCAACATAGATGGGGAATGAGGAGGGTTGTGGGAGGATCGAAGGATTGAGACAAAGAGGCTACGAAAGGTCAAGCCAATCGGTGCTCAAGGAGGATTATGATTTAGTTGATTTTCCCGTTCCACTTGTATAACTTGCATTAAGATAAGCTGTTTACAGATTGACAAAATGAAAATTTATCACACATTTCTCAGTTGCGTTCTGATCGGTCTTTCAATAATGGGTTGCACGCAGAAAGGACCTGATTTTGAAAGGACAGTATTCAACATTAATAACCAAAGAATAGAAGTCCTGACAACTTTTAACCTGATTGACAACTACTTATCAAACTCCGGTAAGCTACACGGGAATATTACTAAATCCTCAGACAGGTACATTTACAAACCAATTCAGGGTGAACTCCTTGCCAATGCCGAAGCAGCATTCCTCTTCAATACAATAAAGGTACCCTATGAAAACAATGACTATTTAAAAAACGAAATAGAATTACTTAAATCGTCTGATTTATTAACGATTATACAGGAAGCCTTTACCAGGATTATAAAAGAACTTCCTGGACCAGACACTAAAATCATTATCCTGCCTGCGAGCTCACTGAATCGGCCAACACTTGAAAAGCTCAAGCTACCAATAAGTGGAATCACTCTTGGAAGCGGCAAAATCATTCTATCAATTGATCCCACCTTTCAAAACTGGACAGATTTCTTACCCTATTGTATAGCACACGAGTACTATCATAGCGCTTGGTGTTCAAGAAATTGGATATCAGCAGACTTTAGTCTTATCGAGTACCTCGTTTTTGAAGGTCGGGCAGATCTGTTTGCCTCAGAACAATACGATACTTTTTCAAATCCTTTGACAAATTTCTTAACCAGGGATCAGGAATCCGAAATCTGGGGACTTATAAAACATGAAATCTTCGAGAAAGGACATGACAGAATTAATAAAGTAATGTTTGGAACGGATGAGATACCTTTTGGGAGCGGTTATAATATCGGATTCAATATTGTCAAACTCTTTAAAGAAAAAAATACTGCCTTATCGACACTGGATCTTATAGATATGAATCCAAAGGAGATACTTGAACATAGTGGATATGAGGACTATATGACGATAAAATAATAAACAACCATTCATATAGATGTGTCCCCCCAATTACCCGGACATAATTTAAACACATCCCCAGCCTCCCCCTTTCCCGGGTCATGTTAAGGTATCAAATCTGACCCCAGACTGTAAAAGCCAGACAGGTTGACCACATTAGGTCGCTCAGATGCCAAAAATTACAATTTACACAATATCAGATTTGAGGCCGTAAATAGGTGGTCAATCATTTTCGGCGTCAAGTGGTCAAGGCTATCGGCACCTGCAAAAGGACAAGGTTTTAATGCCATGATCTTTAAAAGGCGATTTAACCATATTTGAATTTGGTTCAAGTATAATTTATTAGATTTGAGTTGATATCTGATTTTACAAGAAATGAAAACTTATTACATTTTTTTGATTCTGATTATGAATTTTCTTCCCCTGGATGGTCAGGAGAGCAGGAATCAGGAATATTCTTCAGGGCCTTCAAATGGGACACTCATTATCATTGGTGGAGGTGAAATAAGTGAATCGCTGAATAAAAAGATAATGGAAATAAGCGGAGGTCTTCAAATTCCGATTGTGGTTATTCCCACTGCTGACGGCAGGGAGAAATATGATGAAAATTTTGGTGAAGCAGGTATGCTTAGAAAAATGGGGGCGACTAATGTCACAGTTCTTCATACAAACGACAGGAATGTTGCTAACTCTGAAGATTTTGTGAAACCACTATTAGAGGCCAAGCTTGTCTGGTTCAGTGGGGGGCGTCAATGGAGACTTGTTGACGCATATAAAAATACGCTGACCGAAAAGATGTTATGGAAAGTTCTTGAAAAAGGAGGCACAATTGGAGGATCATCGGCTGGTGCTACCATTCAGGGCAGTTTCCTGGTACGGGGAGATACAAAAAATAACCAGATTATGATGGGTGATCATCAGGATGGATTTGGTTTTTTGAAGAATGTCGCCATCGATCAGCATGTACTTGCCAGAAACCGACATTTTGATATGTTTGATTTACTCAAAAATCGTCCTGAATTATTGGGAATTGGCATTGATGAGTCGACAGCAATAATAGTAAATAGAGATATTTTTGAGGTTGTTGGGAAAAGTTATGTTGTTGTTTACGATGGGAAATTCTGGTCAAGGGAAGGATCAGAGTTTAAGAATCTGCCTGAAAAAGGGGAGATCTTTTATTTCCTGCGTGAAGGCGACAAATACAATCTGAGGGAAAGAATAGTAATAAACTGAGAATTAGTAAACTCCCTCGGTGTCTTAACCCCTTGTATGTTGGACAGATTTGTCCTGAAACTGGCCCAAAACTGGTGCCAAAAGATAACCGCTTATGTGGGATTTCACATAAGCGGTTGATAATCTTCGCTCCCCCGACTGCTCACAGTTGCAACCATCAAGGAGGCATTGTTATTGAAGGTTGGTGTTCTTAGCATTACCGGGATCCGGTGAGGAGTCCAAGCCTGTATCTCTTCATATTTATTCCGGAATCACCAACAATCTGATCCTTGCCGTATAAGCCTTAATTTTCCATTTGTGCAACTACATGTTTTTCTGCAAGTTCATTCTGAATATCCGGGTTTTTATGTCTTTTCACCAATTTGTCGAAGATAACATAAAGGACTGGTACAATGA
>CALBTS010000881.1 GCA_937968035.1 uncultured Methanomethylovorans sp. | reverse complement strand
GCTTTTCGTCTGGTCCATATGGCAGGCACGGGGGCCTGCCACTACGCCGAAACGGGGGTCTGGCAAATACAACCATTCTGTGGAGAAAAGATCCAGGCAAGCTGCGATTGTCTCTTCCAAATCAGAGAGTCCAAACCCGTTGCCGCCGGCTTATGCCCACCCCTGGAGGACCTATGGAAAAAGATAAGTGGCAAACCCGTATTGAACGCTTTATCAACCGGATAGGACATTTCTAAATTGCCTTTACAATTTCTGATCGGCGGTTAATACTCACATGAATGCAGTTTTTTTGCATCACCGATCTGAACTTATCCCCCCCTGTCCGGCTCGATCAACGATGCATTCATCGCCGTGCTGCTAAAGCTTTTTATTCATGCTGATAGTCATGTTTACGACTGGTATAACCATGCACGGTCATTGAGTATATTTCTTGGAGAAAAATGGCTGAACTGCCAGATCGCTCAATCATCACGCAATTGTTTTAGCGGTCCTCCGGGATGTACGGAATTAATCCTTTTTCGTATGCAATGACCTGGATTTCACGCGGCATGTGGCGAATATCCACCGTCACCCCGTTGACCTGTAACATCCAAACCATCGGGTTGTCATCTATATTACTCGGCAAGCACCAGTCTGGGTCAAATGGGTACATTTTCAACATGTCACGGATAGTTTTCGCTTTATTTGCACCACTGCTTTTACTGACGCCAAACACAGCGCATAATTCATCCGCTCGCATGTGAGGAGTTTGGGTCTTATCGAAAAGAAAGTTGACTGAACCAAGTGCATAGATGATTGCACAAGCCCAAATTTCAGGTTTACCCCGAATTATGGGGGAAGGGCGTTTTCTTGCAAGCGTTGCCGCCAACCGGCGCGATAGTTCCGCATATTCACTATTCAGGTATTGGTTACACACAGCGTCTGTCAGACTTACAATCGCTTAATAGAAAGGTTCTACAGAACTTGGGACGGCTTCGGATTGTTTCTTTGGCATTTTAATTATCCTATGAGTTGCATTTCGGTTTTATTAGAAACCACCTAACGT
>CALBTS010000880.1 GCA_937968035.1 uncultured Methanomethylovorans sp. | reverse complement strand
CATTACACACTACCGACCTGGTTACTTGTTTCAACACTCTGTGTGGGCATGATATCAAATATATAACCGAGGTTAAGCCCAGAATAACAAATTCGAACTAATTGTCAGCGTCTTTGCCCCTGTTTTATTGAATATAATTTAAAATGAAAATAGTTGATGAATCTCTGTTGTACCCAAGAGTAATTGAGAATGTTGTACTGCATTAAATAATATTTATTTCTACCACCCGCAGTTAAATTTATCTCATCCGAAATCTGAGTAAATGAGTATCCTAATGGTCGTTTTTTGTCATTACTGATTATCAATGTTTTTTATTTTAAAAGACACCTCGTATTTTTTCAGTGCAATATTTGCTAATTCTGACGAAGCATACTTTACTCTTTTGTCAAAATCGTCAGCTATTATAATACCTTTTACTCCTTTACCTTGAGATAGATTTTTTCGAACCCAGCTAATATAACCAAGTATTTGACCTATAACCGTATAATTGGCTGTTCCTGCTTTTAATTCGATGACAACTAAATCATCAGTTTTGTCTAAAGCGAGGATGTCAATTCGTCCTACTTCTGTATTAAACTGCCTCCCTGAAATCCCCTTATTGGAATATAGTTTTAATCCTTCTTCAATTTGATCTAAATCTCGAATGATATATTCTTCAAGGTCTCTTTCAAGACTTATTGTTGCTTCTATGAATTCATCGCTGTCCACGGTCTCAATATTATTTTCTTCCTCAATTGTGGAATCAGCATTGTCTCGTTTTGGGTCAAACAATTTATACCTACCGTTCCCCACATAAAATAAACATGCCTGACGATGTAATGTGGGATAATGCTTACTTGAGGGGTGGTTTACGCTCAGGCCAATCAGGTGACATCGAATCGATACAGGCTTCCAGGGTTTGTCAGGGTGTCTACTATAAACACATTCTATTACTTCTTTTGTTGATGATACTTTTCCTAGTTCTTTCAAAGCACTAATTACCGCATCTTTACAAGTAGCCATACCCACTTATTTTTTATCAAATTGTTATTATCCAAAGATAAGAATTATCAATTCTGACCTGATATTTAATGGTCGAAGACAAGAAAAGTGATAACTATGTCTTAGCCCCTTAAAAACTTGGCCACAATCTTCCAACCATCCCCAGCCTCCCCCTTTTCAGGTCAGTTTAAGGTATCAAATCTTACCCCTGAAGAGAGATCTCCATTTTGGATGTAGGATGGAGAGGGTCGAGGGAGGATCAAAGGTCTGGGCAACCCAGAATATTAAATCCATTATGTCTGTCCTGTTGATTTAAATTTCCATATAACTCCTCAAAGGAATCGGAAAGTCATTTCTGAGGACTTTTCGGGCTACCAAATATTTAAAACAAGTGATTGGTAGGCCAATTCATTGTGAAAGATTCAGGAATTTGATAACTTGATGTCTGAAAGAAATGAGTACTTCCAACTATTCTGATTGTTATGAAACAGAATAATTTGATCGTATGGCTTTGTCTTATAGGTGGATTAGCGTCAGGGGTCGGTTGTGCAACTGCTACATCAACTAAATCCGATGGTGTAAAGGGTGTCCCACCAGCCCAGAGATCAGTAAAAATGACTCAGGATAGTACAGTTATTTTCTTCAGTCTTGAAGA
>CALBTS010000879.1 GCA_937968035.1 uncultured Methanomethylovorans sp. | reverse complement strand
TCGCGTTGGCAAAAACCGTGACACCAGGGGGAGTGCCCCGCGGGAGCGGGGCCGGGCCGCACCGCTGACCACTTAACGGTCCTCTTTAGCCAGAAAGTTCTCGCGGTGCGGAGCGCCAATGACATATACCGACCTGTTAGGCAACGTAATTATTATATAATTTTATTGTCATTGTTGCTGCTAAACAAGGAGTTATATTCATCATCGTTCTTTAGCTTCTCACAAAGAAAGTCAACCCATTCTTCTTTATACAAGTAGTCATTATGGGGTTTGTCATAGATGCAATATTCCTTATTTGTTTTTGAAGGAAATTTGGAATTTTTGTTTGGTCTGATATTATATTTTTTCCATGCTCGAGCATGAGTACTCATGTTAAAGAAATCTATAGTTTTCCCATTTTTTTGAAAAGTTTTGTTACCAAGCCTGTCTTGCACAAGTTGTACCACATCTTTAGGTTTAATAAGATTTGCATTTACAACTGCCGTTTCGGATTGCTTATGTTTGACCATTGCAACCACTTTCCTCGCTTTGGCTTTCTCTTCATCAGTCAGTTTATCCCATTGTACGAATTGAACTGGAAATGATTCTGAATTCTGATGATTGGCAACTTGAATTAAAAATGCCTTAAATGAATAATTGCCACTTTCAATAACATCTGTTGCTATCGACGAACGATAGTTGTCGATAAAACTGATTACGTTCTTAGCCAAGGCATTAGTTTTGATAGAAGTTGAGAGAGATTCTCTCGATGGGAATAGCTGTAAGGAAAATGTTAACGCTTCTCGTATGCAATATTTTTCACCAAACTCTTTTTCAATGAATTTATCAAAATTGAATAACAATGCTTGGCATTCCCCAAAAATATTTGAGTCAATTTCTGGTAATGATTTATGTTCAATCTTGTTCCGCAGATATATGAAAAATTCAAGGTTTTTCCTTACTGGATTTTGACTATCAGAAAGAAAATACTTTTCTGTACATGTTCTTAACTCCCAATATTTATAATCGCCATCAATCCTTAGATATCTACTACTGCCTGGCTTTTTGTAAAATGGTTTAATCTTCCGTTTGAAGAAAACAGCGTGGAAAAGTGCTGTCCAAGCAATAATCATAAGAACTATGTAACCCCCAGATTTAAACTTAATTGCTGGTTTGTTATAAGTTTCAACAGCTAATAATGAGCTATCAATTGCCTTTTCAAGACATTTTTTAACATTTATTGGAAGTCCTCTTGGCATTGTTGTGAATTATGTTGCCTAACGTTCGGCGGTATGTG
>CALBTS010000878.1 GCA_937968035.1 uncultured Methanomethylovorans sp. | reverse complement strand
TCAGAGTGCCGCTGGGAATGTTTTCATACAGCGCCTGGAACTTTTCTTCACTTTCCTTTAAGGTTGCCTCTGCAAGCTTCCTTTGGGTAATATCCCTTTGCGAGGTAAGAAAACCACATAAATTTCCATTGTCATCATAGAAGCGGTAGAAGCCCAATTCACAAAAGAATGTATTACCCTCCTTTTTTTCAGATAAAGAGTCAATAGAATAACTTCCACCATTATTCAGAATATCTTTTATTTTATCCTTCACTTGTTCGCTGAGACTGTCCACTTTCAAAATATCAATTGACTTGCCTCTCAATTCATCTAACGTCCAGCCAAAAAGATCTTCTGCAGCTTTATTCACATATAATATCCCAAACTCGCTGTTCAAATAGATCATACTATCCCTGGACTGCTGCGCCATGTTTTTGAGTACGATAAGTTCGATCTCTGAAGACTCACGTTCCGTGATATCCATTCTTGTCCCTCATATGAACATTAGAAGATTATTTGTATGATCAACTGCCATGGTATGAATATACTCTCTATCTGCATATATAATATTCTACTTATAAAAATTTATATTCAGCATTAAATCATATGTAAAACGGAAACATAAATTGAAAGGAGTATCAATGTACATTTATAACCCATGTTTTTCAGAGGGAAATAATTTAAATATTTAGAATAGTGGATAATGAAACATCAATGGGGAGATCGGATGAAAAGGAAGAAAAAATTGAAGGGCAATGCCCTGCAAAATCGCAGTAAGGACATCCAGATGCGCAGTATCGCAATCGGAATAGGTGTTGTACTTATGATCACGGGTGTCATAGGAATATTACACAACATGAGAAGTTCCGAGGAATGGTCTGTTTCTGATGAAGGGGTACTATCTTATGATCTGCCGGAAAAAGTAGATCATTCTATCACTGAAGCTAACACGACAGAAAATGGGAATGCGCTCAAGTCGCTTACATTCGCTAGTGAACACAGCATCATACAAGGACTAATACGTCTTCCTTTATCCAGCAAAAAAGTCCCTGGCATAGTAGTGCTTCCCGGAGCTGGGATCACAAAGGAAGAACAACAGGGGCTTGCATCTGACCTTGCAGATATGGGATACGCCACCATCACTATCGATCAGCGTAACCAGGGGGTTGTGAACCCTGAAACTGATCTGGAACTATTTGAAGAAGGTAAAGGACCCTTTGAGTACAGCATGGTATATGATGCCCTCATGGCTGCTGAAGTGTTAAGGGAACAAAAGGAAGTGGATGCTGAAAATATAGCTATGCTTGGGATCAGTAACGGAGGCAGGTTTGCCATAATTGCAACAGCTCTTGACCCCAGGATCAAGGGAGTCATTGGCATCAGTACATCGGGATACCAAACCGGTTCAATCGATAAGAACATGATTAATGAAAATGCATACAAATTCTACAGGTCCATAGATCCCGATAACTACATAACAACAATATCACCCCGGAAAGTTGTGATGATCCATGCTATTAATGATACTATAGTTCCCTACAGCATGGCCGAGAGTACATTTGAATTGGCCAAAGAACCAAAAACAATGTATACCGTGAATGGAAGCATACACGGATACAGTCCATCTGCAAAAGGAGAATTAGAAAAAGAACTGGCAATTATCTTTGACCAATGACCTGAATGAAGATCATCTAAGATCTCAACGGCATTTATCTGATGGCACCCGGATAAAAGCCTGCCCGCAAGATGAGTAAAAGCCGTCTTTTCTTTCACATGGTTCATGAACTAGTATATTATCCACAAAGTTACTTTCTCTGTTAGGTTCAATAGTATCGAGAGACACCTGATGATCACCTGTATTAAATAGATACTAATGCAGATATATACAAGAGATATATAAAACTCACTCTTTGTAAAGAACACATCTTTTATTATAGACCTTATCTATTACATGTTGTCTGAAAGATACAGAGAGGAAATTCATGAAGCTTGAAACACAGGCTATACTCAATACAGATGACCTTACCTGCATCATGTTCGATATGGACAATACGCTTTTTGATTTTGTGGAAGCAAAAACACGTGCTTGCCAGGAGATAGTGGACCACCTTGGATGTGGAGATGCCCTCGAACTTCTCCAGTACTTCAGAAGACCAGGCTGCGGCTTCGAAGACTGGAACAATATACGGGACTATATTTTGGACATGGGTGTATTCTCACGATCTACGTATGATGAATGCTGTAAGATATACGAAACAGAGAAATTAAGAGCTGTGGATCCATATCCAAACGCCATTCCCACTATCAGGGAACTCAAGAATATGGGACTGAAAATTGCAATACTTACAGATGCACATAGTAAAAATGCAAAAAAGAGACTTGAAAAGACCGGTTTCTCTCAATGGCTGGATGCTCTCTTCTGTGCGGACATCACAGGTTCAAGCAAACCTTCGCATCAAACTTTCCTTTTTGCTCTGGAAGCACTTGACCTGCAGCCATGTGAAACTCTCTTCGTTGGGGACAGCCTGCGCAGGGACATTGCACCTTCAAAGGCTTTAGGAATGCTCACTGCCTATGCAGCGTATGGGGACAGGAACAACGATACATACAGAACGTCCGGAACTGCAGATCCTGATATTATACTGAACGATATCAGCGAAGTGCTCGACCTGTTCAAAACTGGAAAAAGAGAATGAACATGCAGTATGATGTCATTGTTGTAGGAGGCGGACCTGTCGGCTCAACTGCAGCACGCTACGCATCTGAGGAAGGAGCAAGGGTTTTGCTTATTGAAGAACATGCTTTTATAGGTTCACCGGTGGGGTGTACAGGCCTGCTCAGCACACGTGCGGTAAAAGAATGCGATGTTGAACCTTCGGATGACTTTGTCCTTAACTCTGTCAGAGGAGCCTATGTTCATCCACCCTCTGAAAGACCATTGCCTATAGACGGAGGCAAAACAAAAGCGTACGTAGTTTCAAGAAAAATGTTCGACAGAACACTTTTCAGGATGGCAGCAGATGCCGGGGTTGACGTGATGCTCAGGACACGTGCAATAGGAATGCAGCTCAGCAACAGTTCCCAGACTCTCAGCGTGCTTGAAAAAGGCAACTTGCGGAACATCCGGACAAAAGTGATCATTGCTGCAGATGGAGTACGCAGTAATATGGCAAAGATGGCAGGTCTTGGCAATGTGCAAAGGATCATGCCAGGCATACAGGTAGAAGCTCCATACAGGTCAGATGACCCTGATTTTGTGGAGCTGTTCGTAGGTTCGAAGGCACCTGGTTTCTTTGCCTGGACAGTGCCGGTGGATGAACACGTTTCAAGAATAGGACTGGCAACCGATAGTATCAATGGCCCTGAAACTAATGAATGCCTGAAATGGCTGCTACAGCATCATCCTCATATTGCGGCCCGCTATCAGGGTGGGCTAACAGATATGGTATTCGGCGGCATACCTATAGGACCCCTGCGCAGAACCTATGCTGATGGAATAATGGTAGTTGGTGATGCTGCCGGCCAAACTAAACCGACTTCCGGAGGTGGCATATATACAGGTGCTTTATGTGCCAAAATTGCCGGGAAGGTGGCAGCGTCCCTTGATGACGATGCTTCTGCAGGCAATTTACAACAATATGAGAAACAATGGAAAGCTGCCATTGGAAAAGAACTTAGCATGGGTATGAAGATACATGATCTCATCAAAGGTCTCAGCGACAGCGAACTGGATGAGTTGCTAGGCGCTATGAACACACCTTCTATCATGGACACTATTACAGAATACGGGGATATGGACCATCCTTCGATACTCATCAGGAAAATGCTTGACCCAAGAAGGTCAGTGCATATGGTGAAGCTTTTCACAGCCTTTGCAAAAGCTGTGCTGTGAGATCCAAACCTCAGAACCTGATATGAAGGATCAGGATATACTTACCCCTTTTACACTTTTCAATTTGAGAAGTTCTTCTACAACTTCTCCTGAAACCTTGCTGTCAGTGATAATTGTCAGGCGTGGTTCATTCGTAAAATAAGGGTCATCTGAAACTGCCTGCCTGATGCTGACACCATGAATGGAGATCACACCGGTAACATCGGCAATTATACCAGAATGTGCCGCATCATCTGGAATTATGATAATTACTCCAAGGCCAAGAGAAGGAGCCACATCCCTTAAGAATGGTATGGAATGCACTTTCTGGAATATATTCTTCAAGAGAGGGTCGTCAAGTATGGCCTCTGTGGTAGAGTCCACCACACGCCTGTCTACCCCTACCTCCCGTGCAAGCTGGGTATGGGGGATCTCTATCTTACCGGATGTAACTTTTCCCTCTTCGTTAACCTGAAAACCGCGCTCGAAAAGCAGCCTTATGACTTTCTGCTGAGCAGGGTGTTTTTCGAATTTCTGCATTATCGTGCTCCACATGGTCTATAGATTAGCGTTTAAATTATAAATCCTTAAGTCAGATAACCAAAGAAAACCTTTTAATCTGAACACACATGTAGAATAGCAGGTTTTGTACACACCTGCTGGACGGTCCTGTGATCCTTAAAAGCATATGGGGCCATGCCTTTAAATGCAGATGTGAACGTATTATTTTGCCAGACCATATTTGTGTTGGCGCTGTTGGAGGAAATATATGAAGACATACCGGGACTATGATGACCTGCCTAAGATAGAACTCCCCTATGGGCAGGAGGTGTCGATCAGTGACAGTACCTTAAGGGATGGAGCCCAGATGCCGGGCATTGTAATAAGAAGCAAGCACAAAGTGCAGATATACGAATATCTGCATATGATCGGCATTGAAAAGCTGGAAACATTTGTCTATAATGAAAGGGATAGAAAGGCTATCAAACTCATGCAGGACAAAGGATATGAATTCCCGGAAATAACAGGATGGGCTCGTGCAAATCCTGCGGATATCGATATGGTCCTCAATGTTGACGGAATAGAAGAAACAGGCATCCTCATGTCCGTGTCCGACCCCCATATCTACGATAAGATGAAACTTCCGACCAGGGAAGCAGCTCAGGAAAAGTATCTCAATGCTTTGCAATATGCAGTAGACCATGGTCTTAGGACACGCGCTCATATCGAAGATATGACCCGTGCTGACAATTATGATTTCGTGTTCCCTCTGGTGGAAAAGATACTTGAGATCGATCCTGACTGCACCATCCGGATCTGTGACACCATAGGATATGGCATCCCGTTCATGAACGTGGATGAACCCTACGGAATACCCACTATTGTGAAATACCTGAAACAAGATCTCGGTGCAAAGAACATAGAAACCCACTGTCACGACGACTTTGGGCTTGCAGTCGCAAACTCCCTGGCAGGCTACTGGCACGGTGCCAACTGGTCCAATGTGACATACCTGGGTATTGGCGAGAGGGCAGGCAATGCAGAGATGGAAAAACTGCTGGTCTTTCTGAAAAGGCGTATCAAGGGCTTTGAGAAATATGATCTGAGCTGCCTTGTGGAATTTGCCAAGTTCATGGAGAAGGAGATCGGTATAAGGATACCCCGAAATAAATCTGTGGTGGGGCAGAACGTATTTGCCCATGAGTCCGGCATCCATACTGCAGGCGTCATCAAGAACCCCTTCACATATGAACCATATCCACCCGAGATGGTTGGAGGCCAAAGGAACTTCCTCATCGGGGATTCTTCGGGAATAGAGGTACTTAAGTTCAAGGTACAGGAAACGCTAAAAGAAATGATGGATGTCCACATAGAGGTAGATAAGAACGATAAGCGTCTAAGGAATATACAGGCAGACATCCAGAGACTCTTCAATGAAGAAAAGAGGGTTTCCTGCATTTCCGATGAGGAGATCCGCGCCTATGTCAAGAAGTACTTCATGTTCAACCCCATAGTGAACCAGGACCTGCATCGCAGAGAGGACGATGAAGGCCAGGACCATGCTCCGGGAAACGATCAGCGTGAGATCAAACCTCGTATGTACGACGAAGTGGACTGAATAGTATAGAACACAGAAGCACTGGCAGACTGCTCAATATTAAATGTAATGGATGTCTGCCACCAATTTTGTTTTATTGATCTCCTGATTGGGACCGGTTTTTAGAGAGTCTATAAAAATAATAAAGAGAAGCTATTACTTAAGCTCCTCTGCAGTATACTTTGCGATCGCATTTGTCATCTCACTGAGCTTTGCATTGCCTCCCAGATCGTACGTGACATACTTGCCTTCGGATATGACACGCTCAGTAGCCCTGAATATGGCTGCCGACCTCTCTGGTTCACCCAGATATCCGAGCATCCAGGCACCTGCAAGTACTGTAGCCACAGGATTCACTTTGTCCAATCCTGCATATTTGGGCGCAGAACCGTGAGCTGGCTCGAACATGGCGAAATTATCGCCAATATTGGCAGAATATATCAGACCGATGCTTCCCACAAGGGCAGAACATTCCTCACTGAGCACATCCATGAACAGGTTAGTGGAAAGTAACACTTTGTTGTTGAAGATCTGCGGGTTCTTGATCAGCTGCTGTGCTATATTGTCGATGTGGTATTCCCACACTTCAATACCCGGATAGTTCTGGGCCGCTTTGTTCACTTCTTCCAGGAACAGACCACATGTCCGCCTGAGAATATTGCTTTTGTGGATAGCCACAACTGTATCATAATTTCTTCTTTTGGCCTCCTCAAAGGCATATCTTGCAACCTTGCCGCTTGCTGTGCGAGTGATCTTCCTGATGGCTATGGCCACATCATCGGTAAGACGTATCTCCTCGCCCACATACAGCCCTTCCGTACCTTCACGTACACACACAAAATCAACATCACCAAGAGGTCTGCTGGTATTAGGGAAGGTCTTGATGGGACGCACGTTGGCATAAAGATCATATTTCTGCCTGATGGAGACAGCCACACTTCTTGGAGCTCCCACTATACCAGGGGTTGTCGTAGGACCCTTGTAGCATGCATTAGAACTGTCAAGGATATCCCAGGTCTCATCAGGGATAAGGGAATTTCCACCATGCTGCTCCCACCATGTGGCACCGGCATCACAGGTTATGAACTCCACATCAGTTCCGGCAGCTTCCATTACCTTGAACATCGCATCCACCAGTTCGGGACCTACGCCATCTCCTTTAATTACTGCTGCAGTCTTGCTCACTATTAATCACCGACCATTCTAAAGGCATAGGTCATTTTTAAGCCTTCGCCATGAAACACGAAACTTTAATCCTGATATAACATATATATTCAAGTATGAGTGGCAATTTCCCCATAACAGATGAACACATGCATATAGATCCCAGAAGCAAAGGTCTTGAAGCTGTCAAGGAGTTCCAGCAGGCAGGAGGAACACACATATTCCTTGTGATGAAGCCATCCTGGACACTAGGTGTCAAAGTCACAAGGGCTGAGGACCAGATAGCTGTTTTTGAAGAGACCATAGAGATCTCCAGACAGATCAATGAGACCGGCGTGAGATCTTTTCCTGTGCTGGGGGTGCATCCTGCTGAGATTACTCATCTTCTGGAGTACATGGACCTGCAAACTGCAGTAAGAACGATGAAAGGAGGACTGGACATAGCTGCCGGATATGTGGAAAAAGGACTTGCTGTGGGTTTGAAAAGTGGGAGGCCACACTATCCGGTCACACCTGAAGTATGGAAGGCTTCAAATGAAATAATGGAACATGCCTTCACCCTGGCAAAAGAACTGGATTGCGCCGTGCAGCTGCATACGGAAAGCGTAGGAGAGCCCGAGCTTGAGGACATTACCGCCCATGCCAGGAAAACAGGCATCAGCCTTCATAAAGTGGTAAAACATTACGCTCCCCCCCTGGTGAACGCCTGTGAACGACTTGGCATATTTCCCGGAGTGCTGGCGGGCAAAGGGGCCATAGAAGAAGCATTGACCCAAGGCACCAGGTTCATGATGGAAACGGATTACATAGATGACCCGCAAAGGCCTGGGGCTGTACTTGGGCCCAAGACCATACCCAAAAGGACATTAAAACTTGCCGAAGAGTACGGGGAGGAGCCCTTCTGGAAGATCCACAAGGAAAACCCCGAACTTGTATATGATGTCGACATCGAGCTTTAACAACTCGTATAATTACTTCACAAGCAGAATGTAGATATCCATCACATTTGTACCAGTCTGACCGATCTTATGTAGGTCGCCAATGCCATCAAAGAAAGGATAGGAATCATGTGAATTCAACATCTTCCTCGCATCCATACCTTGCATTGCAGCTTTTTCCACACTGCTTCCATCAGCAAATGCGCCTGCTGCGTCAGTGGGACCATCGATACCATCCGTGCCGGCTGCAAGGAACAGCATGTCTTCCAGGCCTTCCGTCTCTATAGCAAAGGATAACGCCATTTCCTGGCATCTTCCACCCTTACCACCATTCCTGATCGTGACAGTGGCTTCCCCACCCGCAAGAATACAGGCTGGCCTTGACATGGGCCTCCCATGTAAAAGTTCATTCTTTGCCAAAGCGGAAAATACTTTTGCGATCTCTTTAGACTCGCCGGTAATATAAGAACTTAGCAACAGAGTATTGTATCCCATCTGTGATGCCTTCTTTTCAGCAGCGTCAAGAGCAATGCAATTAGTACCTATAAGCTTGCTATAGCAAAGATCAAATACCGGGTCCCCTGCTTTGAGCGTCTCTTCGACCAATCCGTTCAGCCCATCCTCCAGTAAACGACTTATGGAAGGGAGAAGTGTGATCTGATACCGCTCCACAATATCATAGAAATCTTCGAATGTGGATGAGTCAGGAACAGTAGGTCCTGAAGCAACTATATCCAAAGTGTCACCCACCACATCCGATAGCACAAGACTTATAGATTGGGCGGGGAAAACCATTCTTGCAAGACCCCCGCCCTTTACTACGGACAGGTGCTTTCTTACAGTATTGATCTCTTTTATAGTCGCACCTGAAGAGAGCAAAGCTTCATGCAGCTTGACAAACTCCTTGAAAGATACATCCTTACGTGGAAGTGCGAAAAGAGAAGAACCACCACCAGAGATGAGGAAAAAAACAAGATCTTCTTTTCCTGCCTGAGATAAGATCTCCTTTACCATCTGACCTGCTTTAAGGCTATTCTCATCAGGAACAGGATGTGCTGCCTCATATACCTCGATTTGCTCAAGTTTGCTCCCAAGTCCGTATTTAGTGATCGCCATACCCTTAAGAGGCAGATCATGGAGAATTTCTTCGAGAGCCTTTGACATGGACACCGAGGCTTTTCCAAAAGCTACGACATATATGTTTCGGAACTCGTCCAGATCATATGAACGGTTCCCTACCTGTAATGTGTTCTTATCCCTTGCCAATGCCCTTTTGACAGCAACAGAAGGCTCCACAGCCTCTATGGCACTTTTAAGGATCTCAGCTGCATCTTTCTTTAGACCATTGCGCATAATCTATTCACTCAAGAACTCTGCTCTTATTTATTACCTGCCAGAATCCCATCTGGCTCCCTTCATCTGACTGGAAACCTAAACTTATGGATCGAAATGTTATACTTACATGAAACACCGCTGTCCATAAGCCAGTGGATCACCACTATGGATAACTGTGCCAGAACAAACCTTTTTCCACCTACTTAAATCTTCTCAAATTATCCGGCCACATCGCTTGCCAAAAACAAATATGTGCTGAATAAAGATAGCTGATCATAGTTCACAAAGTCTGCACACAGAGTTTTCACATACCTTATTACCAAACTTCCATTTAAGGCCCCATGCCTTGATGTCACGTATTATAGATATGAAGTCCTCTCCGCTGGCAGTAAGGGAATATTCACAGCGGACCGGAAGCACGGAATCGTCAATGATCTTCTGTATCAAACCCTGCTCTTCCAGTTCCTTTAACCTGGCTGAAAGGGTCTTAGGCGTAATGTCCTTCAGTTTACGCTTAAGCTCATTGAATCCTTTTTCCCCTTTTTCACCCTTATGAAGTTCAAATAAGATGTACATGGACCACTTTTTGCCAATTATATCTACTGTCTTATAGACGGTACAATCCTTCATAGTATCCATATAGAAACTACATGATATATAAATTAATATCTTATTTATACTTAATATCTAAAGGATACCAAATAGAGTGGAAAATGGCCGGGCAACAGGCCTGCCTGTTCAAAGGAGCGATATATCATGCAATTCCTCAACAAAACCCCTTCAGGGGAAGTACTTATGACATCCGGGCTGGTAAACTACCAGGAAGAAGCAGTTGTCAGCCGCACTCTCTCACAAACAAAGAATGGTACTGTAACTGTTTTTGCTTTCGACGAAGGACAGGGATTGAGTGAGCATACTGCACCTTTTGACGCAATGGCATTCCTGCTGGAAGGAGAAGCCCAGGTCAATATACAGGAAAAGGAACATTTGGTGAAGGCGGGAGAGATGATCATAATGCCCGCAAATCAGCCCCACAGCCTGATGGCTTTGAAGAGGTTCAAAATGCTATTGATCATGTTACGCTCCTGAGGTGCAAGATGACAGATGATCAGACAAAGAAAATAGCAATAATAAGATGCGACATTGTTTCAGAAGCTTGTCCTGGTGTCGGTTGTTTCATGGCATTCAATAACAGAAAGGAACATTTCAGGGAATACGGAAGTAACACTGAAATAGTAGCATTCTTTACCTGCGGGGGATGTTCCGGACGCAGAGTATACCGCCTGCTGAAATCCCTTGGAAGGTTCAAAGTAGACGTAGTACATCTCAGTTCATGCATGCAGATGGATAACTATCCTAAGTGTCCGCACATAGAAGAGATAAAGAGGACAGTTCTAAATGCTGGCATGGAACTGGTAGAAGGCACACATCATTAAGGAGAAGTGGTATATCATGGTATTAAGGACCATAGTGAAAATAGATGAAGAGAAATGTAACGGTTGCGGAAAATGCATATCCCCCTGTGCGGAAGGTGCGATACGTCTTATCAACGGCAAAGCAAGGGTCGTATCAGAGGAGCTCTGCGATGGCATGGGCTTTTGCATAGGTGTATGCCCTCAGGGAGCTATCTCGGTCGAGCAAAGGCAAACCGTTGAATTCAACAGGGAAAAGGCAGAGTCACAGCCTCGCAGTACAGATATATCCATAAAATGCTTTAAGTGCGGAAAGGGAGAGAATGAAAGATATCTCATGCCTTTGCGTTATAATATGGAAAGCATCTGGGTGTGCACACGCTGCCTGCCATCATTGATACATGGATGAGAAATATGCTTAAGATAAGGATGCTGAAACCTATCGACAATCTGTGCGATTATACGTTCAATTTCTGCTGGAACGACAGCAAGTTGCAGCCTGAAGATGTGATACCTTCCCAGGAAGGCACTTCCTTTACATACGCAGACCTTGTAGCTGAGCTCAAGGCCGGTAGAGACGTATGCATAGATGGAAATGCAGGTAAAAGGCTCGCTTATAGTGTAGGGACCGACCTGAAGCATCTGGGAGG
>CALBTS010000877.1 GCA_937968035.1 uncultured Methanomethylovorans sp. | reverse complement strand
GTCTACGAAGGAGCAAGAAAGAAGCTCGAAGGACTGGGGCTGGTGTTCTAAGCCTCCAAAACCAAGCCAGCGAATAAATCGCTGGCTTTTTTTTTCATGGAGGTTGAACTAACATAAATAATTATTATCATATAAAACAGCGGAGGCATATTAAAATGGACACATGGACCATGATAAATGGTGCAATTTATCTCATCGATTTCTTGCTGATAGGTTGGGTGCTGCTGGATGCTGTAAAAGTGTCAAAAAGATCATAAAGGAGGATATCTCAATGGCCGAAGAAACGAGTTCAGAATCCCCCACCCTTGTAAAAACATTGAGACCTTATCACGTATGGGCTCTTGGTGTTGGAATAGTGCTTGTCGGAGAATACATGGGGTGGAACTTCACAGTTGCAAAGGGTGGTATACTTGGTTCCCTGTTTGCACTGCTTGTCGCCGGTACGATGTATGTTATGGTAGCACTGTGTGCCAGTGAGCTTGGAGCTGCTACGAAACTTGCGGGAGGACCCTATGACTGGGCGAGATTGTTCATAGGACCAGGGGCAGCTGCCATAGTTGGTCTTGCAGTATACATGGAATATATCGCCCTGGAAGCTGCAGATTCAATTGTCGTAGCATCAATAGCCCAATCGATATTTCCGGAGATACAGGTACTGCCAGTTACATTGCTTGTGATATCGATCCTTACATTTATCAACTACCGCGGAGTCGTGGCTGCACTTACTCTTAACTTTGCGCTAACCATGACCGCTTTCATAGCTATAATCGTGTTCTTCTTCTTCAATCTTCTGGGAATTGGAAGCATACCATGGAACCCCGCAGAACTGATATCAGGTGCCATGCCCAACGGGATTGTGGGAATATTCGCCGCATTGCAGTTCGGTCCCTGGTTCTATCTGGGAATAGAAGGTGCGGCAATGTGCGCAGAAGAATGTAAGCACCCCTCAAGGGCGGTTCCACTGGGACAACAGGCTGGTATGATCACTCTGCTTATTGCAGCGGGTATGACGCTGTTTCTATGTGCAGGCCTTATACCTGCATCAGTCCTCGGAGTATCTGTATATCCTTTGTACGAGGCAGCAACTTCAAGTGGTATGTATTTCCTGGTGGTGTTCCTGGCCATAGGTACACTTTTCACCTGCCTTGCCAGTGCAAACGGATGTGTGTGTGACTCTTCAAGGTCGTGGTTTGCATTGTCCAGGGATCATTTCCTGACACCCTGGTTCTCAGCCGTGCACCCGAGATATTACACACCTTACAGGGCTGTGATCTTTACAATGCCTATAGCCATCGCTTTTGCGTTCAGCGGTTTCCTTGACCAGGTCATTACCTTCTCAATTACATCAGGAATGGTTGCCTATGTGCTAATCCCATTTGCTCTTATAAGGTTCAGGAAAATGTTCCCACAACATTCGAGCAAGGTACGTCCTTTCATAGGACCCATGCAGCCATGGATAGCTTACTTTACCATATTCCTGGCAATGATAATCCTGTCGACACTCAATTGGGGATACCGTTACAACCTGATCTTTGGGTTGGTGTTCTACATAGTAGCGTACTTCTACTTCAACTGGAGGTACAAGAGCATAGAGAGCGAGCATGACTGGGAACGTGATATGGGATGGCCACAGCCGGTAATGCACAGGAGCGAATAAGGAGGGATGAAGTTGGCAAATATCGACAATAACAGATACCATAGCAAATTGCATCAGGATGCCGGAGTCATTGTGTTGCTGCTAGCACTGCTGTACTTCTCCGAACTGTACATGATATACAACATAGTATCAATAATAGGAGCCAGTGTGCCTATACCATCCGTCCTCATGGGACTGTATGTACTGTTCATAATCCTGTTGCTGGGAATAGAAACATTAGGATGTGTGGGTGTATATAGATCCATCAAGAAACACATGTTCGAATTTGAATACTATGATTAAGGAGGTATAAGATGGCAGGAGCAGTTAAAGAGGAAGGAGATAAAGGAGTGTTCATGAGGATCTTTGACATCCTCTTTATCTTCATAGTTGCTTTTACCTGTGTGGTAACACCAGTGGTCTTGCAGGGAACTGTGCTTGTAGGCTGGGGAGAAAGCGGAGCCATGAGCTTTGTATGGGATCCTGTATCCTACTTCTCATCCCTTGGAGTAATAATAGTGTTCTTTGTGGTTATACTGTACCACTCTGTGAAACACTATAAGTTCTAATGCCAGCTCTGCTGGCTTTTTATTTTATTTATTGATATAGAACTCAGGAAAATGGTGATTAAATGACGGATAAAAAAATCAATAAGCCTGTAGATCCAGCTCACCTCACAGAGCTTGAGCAGAAGCATGTGCCTGTGATAGAAGCACCGGAACTTGTCCTCACTGAACAGCCTTTCACTGTTAAGGTGACAGTTCCACATGTAATGGAACAATCTCATTACATCGAACAGATTAAGCTCTCCATGCATGGAATAAAGTTAGGGGAAGTGAATTTTTCACCATCTGATACCAGCACTACTGCGGAGTTCACTGTAACAATCCCAGAAGAAGTTGTTGCCGTGAAGGTGTTAGAACAATGTAATATCCATGGGGTCAATGTGTGTGGGGATTGTGGTACAAAATCAGTGCTTACGGATCTAATTGCAGTCGCAGGTTGCAATGTCCACGGACTCTGGGAAGGCTTCAAGCGCATAGAGGTCATGTCAAAGGTTCAGGGTACAGGCAAACCCTGTAAATGGAAATGATGAACTTTAAGTGAGAACTCAAAGTGACGAAACAGTGATGGAACTGGCTATATAAATCTTATAAATTATATAATAAGTTGCACTCCTCTCCTGGTCTTTCAAAGACCATCATATCTGTGAGGATTATATATGGCCAGTTCTTTCATTTTAACAGTGAAAAGCTTTTAAATGCACATAATTTTTAAGGAGACTGATAATGTCCAATTACACCCCTAAAGAAAGGCTTGCCCGTATTTTAACAGGGCAGAACGTAGATCGTATGGCAGCTATCTCTGTCACGCAGACCGGTACCGTAGAACAAATGGAAGCTTGTGGCGCATTCTGGCCTCAGGCCAATGAAGATGCCCAGCTCATGGCCGATCTGGGTGAAGCTGGTCACACCGTTGTCGGTTTTGAGGCCGTGCGTGTGCCCTTTGATATCACCGCTGAAGCCGAGTTCTTCGGCTGCAAGATCAAGGCAGGCACACAGGAACAACAGCCCTCTGTTGTAGGTCATGTGGTCAAGAGCGTTGATGACATATCCAAACTGGAAGGTTACAACCTGGACCACGGGAGGATCGGCGTTGTCTGTGAGGCTATCAGGATCCTGGCAGACAAGTACGGTAAGGAACTGCCGGTCATCGGCAGCATGATAGGTCCTTTCTCCCTGGCACAGCATTTGAACGGTGACGACTGGTTCATGAACATCTTCACAGATGAGAACCTGGGCCTGAAGCTCATGGAGTTCTCCACAGCTTTCAGCATTGCATACGCCAAGAAGATGGTGGAGAACGGTGCAGATACCATGGTCATCATCGACCCGACTGCAAGTTACCAGCTCATTGGTGCTGAGTTCTACGAGAAGTTCGTGGTGCCATTCCACAAGAAACTGGTAGATGCCATGAACGAAGTGAACGTGCCAACAGTGCTCCATATTTGCGGTGATACCACAGGTGGTCTTACACTCATGGAATCATGCGGTGTGAATGCTATCAGTATCGATCAGAACGTAGATCCTGCAACTGCTGTCAAGACAGTTAAGAAGGCTGTTATCGTAGGTAACCTGGACCCCGTGAACGTGCTCTGGAACAAGACACCTGAGTTCATCAAAGAGAAGTCAAAGGAAGTTCTTGATGCAGGAGTCGCATTGCTGGCACCAGGTTGTGGTATTGTCAGCAAGACACCCACAGTGAACCTGCAGGCAATGGTGGAGATGGCAAAGGCACAAAAGTATTGAACATTTAATGTTGATTTTTGATCGATGGGGGATCAGACCTTAATATTTCCCCAATTTTCTTTTATTTTCATGGTGAACTCACCAAATTATATATACTCCAAATATTAACTAACCCTCAAATGTCCTCTCAGGAATACAATTTCTCAGATCTTGTAGATCTTCATTCCCTTCTCAAAAAGCAAGGTTATAGTCTTGCAGGGAATCATTCGGCTGTGAAGACGTGTCTATGGCTTCGCAGGGCGATGAGAGAGGAAGGTAAATGCTACAAAGCTTCCTTCTACGGAATAGAATCCCATAGGTGTCTTCAGATGACCCCGACTCTTATGTGTAACCAGAGATGCCTGCATTGCTGGCGTCCTGTGGAGGTGGATGCACCTGCACCTGAAGAGTGGGATTTTCCATCGGAAATAGTGGGGTCATGTATAAAATCTCAGAGGAAGTTGATCTCGGGTTTTGGTAATGCTGATCACAGAGAGTTATGGCTAGAAGGCAATGAACCAAGGCATGTGGCTATATCTCTCTCAGGCGAACCTACAATGTATCCCTATCTTGCAGAACTGGTGGAAGAGTTCAAAAACCATGGATTGACAACATTTGTGGTCACTAATGGTACTAATCCTGAAATGATGCGCCGAATAAACCCTTCGCAATTATATATGAGCCTGGATGCACCTGATGAAGAAACCTATAATAAGGTATGTCGTCCCAGATCAACCCAATTGTGGAACAAGCTGAACGAGTCCCTCGAAGTGTTGAGAGGCAAAGACACAAGGACAGTTATACGCATTACTCTGATAAAGGGAGTAAATATGTTCCATCCACAGGGTTATGCTGAACTCATAAAGAAAGCTTCTCCGGACTATGTAGAGGTAAAAGCATACATGCACTTGGGTTTCTCAAGGAACCGTTTGCCTAGGGAGGCAATGCCATCGCATGAGGAAGTTTTGGATTTTTCCATGCAAATAGCGGATCATTTGGGTTATTCAGTTGCAGATGATGTTGAGATCAGCAGGGTTGTATTGCTTTCAAGGGACGGTTCTGTTTCTCTTCTTAAATAGTATCTATGTATCTATTGGACTGGTGTCAATACCTGTCATAATCTATATTTATATCAAGATCTACATAAAGGCAAATTATAAAATTTAATATTATTTCATCATTCAATCTCACAATGGAGTATTAACACAATGACAGAACAATCTGCTCATAAGAAGTATGAATTCAAAAAGAAATTGGAGGAACTCAGGGTCAAGAAAGGTCGTGGGACAGAACTCATTTCTCTCTATATTCCTCCCGACAAACAAATATCTGATATAACATCACAGCTCAAAGGAGAACATGGCCAGGCGGCAAACATTAAATCCAAGATCACAAAAGACAATGTGCAGGGTGCTATAGAGTCCTTGCTTGCAAGGCTCAGGTATGTGGAAGTTCCGGAAAATGGTATAGTTTTCTTTACAGGTGCTGTTGATATAGGTGCTAACAAGACGAATATGGAAACCACTATTGTTGAACCCCCTCAGCCAATAGTGACATACAGATATCACTGTGACTCCAGTTTTTACCTTGAGCCTCTTGAAGAAATGCTCAAGGACGCAAAGACCTATGGATTGCTGGTCCTGGATAGGCGTGAGGCAGCTGTTGGCCTGCTTGTGGGTAAACATATAGAGGCTCATAGGACATTGACTTCTACTGTACCTGGAAAACAGAGAAAAGGTGGTCAGAGTGCCCACAGATTCCAGCAGTTGAGGCTCATTGCTATACATGAGTTCTATAAACGCATAGGAGATGCTGCGAGCGATGTATTTATGGCAGTGGATCAGAAGAATTTTGAAGGTATTCTCATAGGTGGTCCCTCTCCCACCAAGGAAGAGTTCGAGTCAGGAGATTTCCTGCATCATGAGTTGAAAAAGAAAATACTTGGTCTTTTTGATGTTGCATACACAGATGAGTCAGGCCTTCCGGAACTCGTTAACGCAGCAAGTGAGAAGCTTTCGGATATCGATCTTATAGCAGAAAAAAAGCTTATCCAGCGTTTCTTTACAGAGCTGGTTTCCGATTCAGGCAAAGCTGCTTATGGAGAAGAATCGGTCAGGGCAAATCTCCTTATAGGTGCAGTGGAAGTTCTTATGATATCTGAGGATCTCAGAGCAGAAAGATTAACGATCCGATGTCCAAATGGGGACCATGAGGCAAAACTGACAAAAGCTTTTAAACCCGGAGAGGACTATTTTTCTCCAGGACCATGTCCTGTTTGCGGTTATTCCATGGAGGTCGTTGAAAAAGTGGATATCGTAGACGAACTTTCTGAAATGGCTGACCAGATGAACACCCAGGTGGAATTCATTTCAACTGATTTTGATGAAGGTTCACAACTTATGAACGCTTTTGGCGGTCTGGTTGCTATATTAAGGTTCAGCACGGGTGTATAAAGCGGGTGGTGTCAATGTATCTGGATTTTAGAAAACAGGTTGAAACATTATTAAATGAGACCATTTCCCAGCTTGGGATCGAAGCTGCAGACCTTGACCTTGAGCCATCCAAGCATGCAGATCTGGCCTCAAAAGTTGCTTTCAGGATCGCGTCGAGGGAAAAGAAGGATCCTAAGGAATTAGCGGACGCAATAGTCAAAGCTGCTAATGTCAAGAAGTTCCCCTTGATCGGTGAAATGCACGCTATGGGTCCATATATTAATATAAACACTTCCAGAAATTATATAGAAGAAACATTCTCAAGAATAAGAAGTGAAGGCTCATCATTTGGAGGTGGCTTCTGTAAAGGTAATATCCTTCTTGAACACACTTCTGCAAATCCTAATGGTCCTTTGCATGTGGGTCATATCAGGAACTCGGTCATTGGTGACACTCTGGTACGCATTCTCAGGAAAGCTGGTTATAATGTTGAAACCCAGTACTATGTGAACGATATGGGGCGTCAGATAGCTATTGTTTCCTGGGCGCTTTCACATTTTGATTTTGATACATCAAAAAAATCAGACCACTCCATAGCAGATGTTTATATTAAAGCTAACATCAAGCTTGGGGAAGAACCTGAAAAAGTAGCAGAGATCGACAGGTTTATGCAGCTTGTGGAAAAAGGGGATGATGCTACAATAAAAAGTTTTAGTGAAGCTGTTACCCTTGCACTTGATGGTATCAAAGAAACTCTTCTGCGCATGAACATACACCATGATAGTTTCCCTTACGAATCTGGTTTTGTAAGGTCCGGTGCTGTTACAAGGATAATTGAGGAGATCAAAGCCACAGGTCGTACAAAGGTCGATGATGGAGCCCTTATGTTGGATCTGGAAGATTACGGTTTTGAGAAAAAACTGGTGGTACAGAGATCAGATGGTACTTCTTTATACACTACAAGGGATCTGGCATACCATGAGTGGAAAGGTGAAAGAGCTGATCGCATGATCGATATACTTGGCGCTGATCACAAACTCATTTCAGGTCAGTTAAAGGCAACCCTCAATCTTCTTGGAAAGCCGGAACCAGAAGTTGTCATATTCGAGTTCGTTTCTTTGCCTGAAGGCTCCATGAGTACCCGCAGAGGCAAATTCATTTCTGCAGATGAACTGCTGGACCAGGTGGAAGAACAGGCTTTTGTGGAAGTTGACATGCGCAGGCCGGAGATGCCTGAGGATTTCAAACAGAAAGTGGCTAGAATGGTAGGTATCGGTGCTGTCAGATATGATGTTATCAGAGTGTCACCGGAGAAATCTACGGTTTTCAACTGGAAAGAAGCCCTTGATTTCGAAAAACAAGGTGCACCCTTTATTCAATACTCGCATGCCAGAGCATGCAGTATACTGAAGAAGGCTCAGGAAGAAGGTGTCTGGAACGAGGCCTTTGATATGGATCCTTCACTACTTGTGGAGGATACTGAAGTAGAGCTGATAAAGAAGATGGCTGCCTTTGACAGCATCATAGAGCAGTGTGCAAAGGAATTAAAGCCACATACTTTAGCCATATATGCCAGAGAGCTTGCAGAATCTTTCAATCAGTTCTATCGTTTCGTGCCCGTGATAAATATCGATGACGAAAAACTGAGAGCTATAAGGCTTGGACTTGTGGACTGCGCGCGTATCACATTGTCAATTTCATTGGAGACCCTGGGCATCGATGCGCCCGATTCTATGTGAAATTTTTACAATGCATACGATACACTGCTTTCTTTCAGACTCTGCAGAGTAATATTGAAAAGCAGCAGCAGATTTCCTTCAAGGAAATATACATCAGTGCTGCTGCGATCTCTTTTTGATGCGAGCAGTACGGTGAATTCCAGATCTTTTTCTGCCGCTACCTGCACACTGCGATAAGGGTCTTCTGATGAAACAGTTTCTCCCCAGATAATCTTTTCAAGATTTCCTATGTCAAGATACTTCTCCGTCCAGCTAATGAGGGCACAGGTATATTTTTCTGATAACCCCATATGATTGATCACACTAGAAGCGTGTTCTTTGTTATCCATGCATATTGCAGCAGAGCATGCCACATTATCACCCCTGATCCGATGGATGATTCCCTACCATCTAATCTGGCATGATACTATTTATATTTGTTATACTATTTATATTTATAGTGTAATAATTGTATTATAAGAGTTTTCTGAAACTGTTTTCACTTTCTGTTTTTGTTCTGATTGCGTAAACTATTTAATTTAGAATTCTCAACCTTTATAAGGGAAGTTACATCAGTAATTTTTACTTTATATTTTTAAACGGGAGAGGGAATTATATGCCATCATATGAAAAAAAATCAGACGAAGACTGGAAAAAGATCTTAACTCCTCAACAGTATCATGTGTTGCGGGAAAAGGGAACTGAACCTGCTTTCACTGGTAAATACTACCAAAATAAAAAGAAAGGTGTCTATCTGTGTGCTGCTTGTGGCCAGGAACTTTTTGATTCAAATACAAAATTCGATTCCGGCACCGGCTGGCCAAGTTTCTGGGCTCCTATATCTGAAGACAGAGTGGTCAAAAAGCCGGATAATAGTTATTCCATGCGGCGAACAGAAGTTCTTTGCAGCAGATGTGGTAGCCATCTTGGGCATGTTTTTGATGATGGACCTGCACCTACAGGCGAACGATTTTGTATGAATTCCATCTCGTTGGATTTCAAGGAAGAATTATGACAGTAGAATGCTTCCCACTTCCGGGAGAGAAGATGAAGAGTGACTATATCCGATTCCCTGCCCATAAAGGTCATGTCACTAATATATCTTTTCTCGATTCCGGAAAAAAACTATTATCTTCTGGCATGGATGGATTGATGAAACTCTGGTCTTTCCCTTCCTGGGAACTGATAAGAGAATTTAAAGGTCATACTAAAAGTGTGAACAGTATCTCAATTTCCCATAATCGCGATATCATAGCCACAGGTTCATCTGATCATACTATCAGGCTTTGGTCTTATCCTGAAGCTCTTCCTCTGAAAGTTCTTACAGGACATACTAATACTGTGTCATCTGTATGTATTTCTCCAGACGGGAAACTACTCGCTTCAGGTTCTTATGACGGAACAGTGCGCTTGTGGGGATTGCCTGAAGCTAAAGAGCTGTTAATTTTAGAAGGAAGTCCCGACAACATTTCCTGTGTTCTTTTTACCTCAGACGATAGAAAACTTCTAAGTGGAGGAATAGGTGGCGATATATATGTCTGGTCGTTGCCTGAAGGGAAACTTGAACAAACACTATTGGGTCATGATGTTGCCCTGCTCTCCATGATATTGACCCCGGAAGGAAAGTATCTCATTAGTTCCGGATATGATCGAAAGCTGCGTATCTGGTCATTGAAAGATTTTACAGAGAAGCGTTCCATAGAACTTGAGGGAACTGGTCATTTTCCTCTTGCCATATCTTCCAATGGTAGGACAGTTGCAGTGGGGATGGATTACGATATTGTCCTGTATGATTTCGCTTCGGGAAAAATTGTGTCAAATATACCTCTTATGGTTAAAACAGTATACAGTATGGTCTTCACACCTGATGGACGCTATCTTGTTGCTGCCACAGCTGACGGGAGGCTGAATATGTGGGATCTTGGTAAATGATTCTACATTATTTTTTTATTCTTTATAGTAACTAATAGCGCTATCATAATAAACTTAATATATTATTATACTTTATGTCGTAATATGCAAACTGAGGATTTTCTAAAATATTCTTTGTGGGCATACATTGCATTTGTGAATACAATCTCATTCGCCCTTATGGGTCTGGACAAAAAAAAAGCCAGAGATCAAAAATACAGGATACCTGAAAAAACGCTGTTCATATGGGTAATTGTAGGTGGAAGTCTGGGAGGTTTCCTGGGAATGAAATTATTCAGACATAAAACACAGCATCTACAGTTCAAATATGGTTTTCCGCTTATCCTGTTTGTCCATTTAGTGTTCATAGCTGTATTAGGGTTGGGGATTATATCTCCTACCTAAAACATAAAAAGAAAAGGGTTTCAGAAACCCAATCTTTCCATTTCTTTGAGTATCTTTGGACTAAAATCAGTGAAATTCTGTATACCACCGGTCCAGGCTGCGATCATCATAGCATCTTTTATCTCCTGCGAAGTTGCCTCAAATTTTTTAAGTCTTTCCAGGATCTTAAGCGCACTTTCTATGTTGAGTCTGGAGCATGCTATAGTAAAAACCAAAAGATGTTTTTGCTTCATGTTCAGCCCATTTTCCCGCTCCTTCCACACAGATTTATAGTATCCTGCAAGAGCTTCCCCGAACTCTTCATCGATCTGGGTGGCATAGACCACAGACCTTGGCCTTAAACCCTTTACATCCTTTGCTTCTTGTATCTCTTTGGTCATGATCATCAGTAAAGATTCTACGGGAAATGATTTAATTTTATGCATCCACTTGTATGCGTATGATCGAAGCAGCTAAGACAAAGGTGTCTATTGTCTGATCTTCAGGAACCAACAATGTAATGTAAGAGTTGGAAGCCTCAAAGATGTCCGTTTTGAGGCCGGTTATCACATTTATGTTAGTTCTGCCCAGGGTACTGGTGGTCTGAAAAGATTGTATAGGCATGTGATGCTTTCTAATGAAGGAGTAAAGAAAGCAAGGTGGCATGTAGATCATATAAATCTTGATGAACATTTTAAACTGGTATACACTATACATGCGTTCACTCACAACAGGCTTGAATGCCTTCTTGCAGCGGGTTTGCAGTCAAAACCTGTTAATGGTTTTGGATGCAGTGATTGTGCATGCAAATCCCATCTTTTCTATCGCCTTTACGATCCAGCAGACGAAGTGGTAAAAGTTTTCAGGAAATATGGCTTAGAGCCCTTAGTTGAAGAAATATTATGATCAGGTAAGTTAATGACATTTGAAATTCATATCAATGAAAAATGCATTAGAAATTGGAAGATTGAGGGTATCTTCCCGGGGAAGACGGCTGTCCTCCCCAGAATTTGATGATGACTATACTTGATCTGGAAGATACAATTGTGATACCCTCTAG
>CALBTS010000876.1 GCA_937968035.1 uncultured Methanomethylovorans sp. | reverse complement strand
TGTGAAACTTCGATGAAGACCTGCTACCCCGGACACACTGATTGGAACACTACCTCCGTTAGTTCACCGATATGGCTTACGGCATGGCAGGTTGGCATATATTTATAAAATATTGCTTGTCAGCGCTGACCCGCATTCAATCTGCAGAACGTGTTCCGATTAGATCGAGGTTTTTTAGGATTTCACTTAGAAGCTGTTTTGAAATATGTGTAACAAGCTTATAATGTGAAGAAAAAGCAAAACAGGTCAATATTTTTTCTGTTATTAAAATTTCCACCCCATCCGCCATAACACCGCATTGGTTACCGGCGTATGTTTATTATGCAGGAAATCGTAAAACACTCCCATCGTACCTTTCATGCTCTTTCCTGCTTCATATTCCCATGACAACCCTGCCAGCGCCGATGACGTCCATGCTGCCGGGAAATACACCTCATTGACTTCTATTTCTGTACGCCAGTTACGCTCGTATCCTGCCTGTACCCCAATCGCATTCCATATCTTGTAGTTCACAAAGGCTCCATAACCTGCCCCTGAGTGTGAAAATTTAATGTTTTTGATATCACCCATTCCAAAGCGATAGGTAGCTGTCACCCCTGCACTCAGCCACTGGTCGAAGTTGAACGATATTTGCGCACCCGCTACTCCGGTTGACGGCAGAAACATTGTCCTGTCGTCAAACTGCAAATTGAAGCCGATGTCAATATGTTCCCATAAATTTTTTGTCTTGTAGGTGTTGGGGACAAACCCGGGCATCTGGGCGGCATTATCCATGTTACCGAATGATGCGGCCTGATTGCTCAGGCTACTCAGCAAATCGCTCCCTGTCTTTTGGACGTCCTTAAAAAGTTTGGCTACATCGGGACTAACTGAAGCCGCCTGACTCTGCAACATCTGTTGTACTATCTCTCGGGGTTGCATTTTGCCCGTGTTTTGCGGCTTGGCAGGTAGTGTGGCTATAAAATCGCCCCAGCGCGGATCGCGACGCAGGGAGCTCAGTAACTTGTCATAGAGATAAGACGGGTCACGTAACGCCCTGCGGTACTCATTGATTTGCGCCGTATAATAATAACACTCCTTTTCCATCTTATTCAGCCATTTGTTATATTTCCGGGATTCCAGCACCTTTGCTTTCCAGTGTTCCTTACACTTCATCAGTTCGCTCTTGGCGCGTTGGGTAATGTCCAGCTGTTGTTTCGCACGGTTAAGGTTTTCGTTTACCTTGCCCGTTAATAGTCGGTCAGGAGCTAAACCGGCATACTCCGCAAAACCGTAAGCCAGGAGAAGGCTGTCCAACGATGGTTCCTTGCCCAGGCCGTTTTGGGGTTCCTGATTCAACGAATCTGTCTGTTCACCGGAAAAGAATTCCTCAGCGTCGGAGGAGTTGGCATGTTTTAAAATTTTCTGTTCGTAACGTTTGAATCGCTTTTCGGCCTTCCTGGTGCGCTTTTCACATTTGCGGGAAAAATCTTCGAGCATGGCATTGCTTTGCTCCATGCTTTGATAAGTCTCGTGCCGGTTACCGGTAGTCTGCGCTATTGCCGGACAGCACGTCAGGCAACAGATAGCCGCGGCGATCGTATATAAACGTATGGATGTCATGATATATATCTTGATATTATGCATCATATGTCTGGTAATAAACTGTTTAGTCCTCCTATACGTACATCAATTTCCCGTAAAGTTCACCTGGAAATACCAACCCAATCAGTATCATTTACAGAAAAAATCACCTTCATTTCATTTACTTTATTAAAATCAAAATCATATAACCTTAAGGTGTCTTCGTTTTCTAGTATAAGATCTAATTGGGGGGCCGATTTTAATTTATTTGTTACTAAGGCTATTGAGTCATCACTCATTTTGGTGATTTGCGATCTTGGAATAAATAACCCGAGTACGAAAACTGTAGAGTCTAAATTATATTTTGCTATTTTCCATCCATAGAAATCTATTCCTAATTGCCTGGCTGTAACAAAATTAATCGCTTTTATCCGATGGTTAGACACTTCTTTATTAAAAGACCAAGGATCTGATGCTGTAAAGCAGCAAGCTAACATGTCATCATTATATCTATCCTTTTTGATTAATTGAATAGAATAAATCGTCAATTCTTCTTTTGCTTGACTTTTACAACCTGCAATTAGGACTAATATTAAAAAAAAAAAAAATTTCATCGAAACAATTATTTATCAATGCTTTGATAAGCATTAAAAAAGTGTTTCTGATTTACTACAAGGCTTTAATTCCCATGCTCCATCTTTCGAGAATATATTTATCTCTACCTTTTCAAACGTAATCGAAGCAATAGAATCTTTCTGATCTTGTGTGCAGCTAAAGAATTTTGCAGTAGCTATTCCAATCACTAATTCGTTTGGGCTATCTGTTTCGGCAACTCCAATAAGTCTATGGTTAAAATTTAATGTATCAAAAATGCCACCTGAAAAATTTATACTATCCCATTCCTTGCTTAGTAATACTTTTTTTAGTCGTTTATCTGTTAGGATTTTTATAAAGGCTTTGTCAGGATTAAGAACTGTAGTAGCTCTCAATTCAAACTTTTGGACGCAAAAAATATTTCTTGACTTTTTATTTGATAGGCAAGAAATTAATAGTAAACCGAAGCATAAAATACCTATTGTTATTAAAATTTTTCGCATAATTATTCAAAAATATACTGTATTGAAAAGATTTCGTTCAACTCACTCGGTTTAAAAAGATCACCAGCATTGTCTTCGATGAATTTTTTACCTTTAATAATTCATGAATAATCCATCTGGTACTCGTTTAAACCAATCCTTATCTTCATTCTCTTTTTTAATACATCTAGTAAATTCCCATTTCTGCTTAGTTAGAGTATCTAGTATCTCTATTTTTAGTTCTCCATGTGTTTTTTGGATTAATGAATCAAGAAACTGTTTTTCATATTTCATAAGAGATGTTGTTGTCTGCCCTATAATTATTGTATTTTCTAAATTATAAGCACCCATCAAATGATGAATTACTTTAAAACTATCGACATTATAAATTGTACCGAAAAAAGTAATTCTCAACCTTTCTTCGTTATTTATAAAATGATAAAATAAAGAAGAATCCGGGACATCAATTGTACAAAAAACCTTATCTGGATTGGCAGTTTCAGCAATTCTATACCATATATCACCAATGCAGTAATTGCTTACTTTACCACTCTTTCCTTGTGTGTGACATCCATAACATACAGACAATATTAAACCATACATTACTAACTTATGTAATTTAACCATTCTCATAATCTGATTATTTGACTTTTGAAATATCAAAATAATTCTCTGATTCAATGATTTTCTTTATGTAATTTCTCCATTCTTCAGAAACAAAATTCCAACTCGAGTGACCTACCTGCGCTTTATAGGCTTCTTTTTCCCAGATATCCCTCTTGTCCTCACTAAATACTTCTCCTTTTAAGAATCTCTTCCCATGACTGCCATACTCATGGACAAAAAAACTAATGAAATCATACCTGTTTTTTATGGTGGAGCCGAAATAACGAGATGACATTGTTATTTCAAGCTTCTTATCCTTATTACTGTCTCTTGTCTCACCAACATCCCAAATTTCACTAACTTTTATTGAATTGTTATCTAAGTCACTTAATGGATAACCGGCCTTCTCAAAATAGAAGTTAGCTATATTAATTCTCTTTGAATGCGTTAGAATAAAATTCTCTTTTGCTTCTTTAATAGTAATGCTGCCTTCAATAGGGGTAGTTGCTTGATTTTTTTTACTTTTTTCCCAATTCTCTTGCGAAATTAATCTTACATCATCGTTTATTGGATCGCTATCGGTTCCAATTGGTTTGCCAGTATAAATATCAAAATAATCATTAGGATCATTAATGTACATTCCATCCGGGTCAGTGAACCTTATCGGGTTATTGACAGCATAGTTATACGGGCTCCATCTTCTGCATGATTCTGCTAACGGATCAGGTACCCACCACCTGCTAACAGTCACATCATACATCCTTGCTCCGTGATCATACCAACTAAGTCCCAGCTCTTTCTGCAATTCTTTGGCCGAATGTTTATAGGCGTTATATTTACCCGGCGGGGCAATCAGACTCAACCCCGGCATCAGCATTCCATACGGATAATAGGCATTTACCTCAAGCACATTGCTGCTGCCGCTACTATGAACAACCATCATATTATCATAATATACCGCCGTATTCGCCTGGTTGTCCACGAAAACTTCTATAAACCCGGCTTCAGCCATAACCATCCTGTCGGTGGAAAGGGTCTGTATGGCATTGATCTTATCATCAACCGGCAAATATCCCGTATTCTCCTCCACAACCTCAAACGCTGAATTATACAACACAAAGTTAACTCCTGATCTCGGTTGTACGGTCTTAACCTGTGATCCCTTATCGGGCAGAGTGACATACCTTGAAGAATGACCGGCTGAGGTGTGAACAGTGGTCGCTACCTGCGAGGCTTCTCCAACCGCTGTAGCTACCGGATTAGTCATACTTGAGATAATGCTCCCAAGAATGGGCGCTACATCAATGCCCCTTCCCGGAGCGGCATTATCCATATTATAAAACGCCTTGGCAGATATCTCTATCGTATCGCCGGCCATTACTTTGAGCATGATACTCAGCCCACGCCTTTTGCCCGGTACTTTTGACACTTTGGCGTTGGCCGGATTGGCGTCAGGGTAGTTGAAAGGCCTGTCGGCGCGGGTGGCGTTAACGTTGGCAAAGTAGAGATCTTCTTCACCGGCTTTGCTCTCTTCCATCGTGGCTATGTAGGTTACCCAAGAGGAACCCGAATAAGAGGAAGAAGAGCCGTCAGTCGTTTCGAATACAACCCGGACGTTACCCAGATGATCTTTCAGGAAGTAATCGCGCGCCCAAGGC
This sequence comes from uncultured Methanomethylovorans sp., assembly GCA_937968035.1. Taxonomy (GTDB): domain Archaea; phylum Halobacteriota; class Methanosarcinia; order Methanosarcinales; family Methanosarcinaceae; genus Methanomethylovorans. The sequence goes on along the minus strand of CALBTS010000876.1, from coordinate 4,389 downwards.
TCGGAGGCGCTGCTGCGACGCAGTCGGCCATAAGCGAAGTGTATAAGGGTGGTGTCGCCGCTTTTCTCAATGCCGTCCATATAGTAGCGCGTCTGGCTGCCCAGCTGTTTTTTCAGCCTCCGGCCCGCGGCATCGTAGGTGTAATTCAGAGTGTTTGAACCTTGCGCTACGCTTTTTGTCAGTCCCAGATGGTTATAGGCGACAGTGTGATCCATGTTATTGTCGCGGTTCATGCGACCTGCTGAATCATAATTATAATAAACAATGCTGTTACTGTTGTTCAGGTTGTTCCTGAACCCCATCTCGGGAACGTCGGTCGCGAAATCACGTACGCGGATAAGCCGGTTACCTTCGTAGCCGAACACAATATCATCCCAGCAATCAAAGTTATGAACTCTGGTCATCCAGTCGATATTCCCCATAAGATCATCGGTGTATCCCATATAAATCGCGTAGGCATCTTTCCTGGAGGTGGTGTTACTTGAAGAATATGAACCGTCGTACTCTCCTTTTCGCTTGTAGCTGGTCCGGGTGATGCGGCTCAGGTCGTCATAGTTAAACCAGTGCGCGTGCCAGTCAGTGTTAACCGTCGGGGTTTTCCACTCCATCACGCTGATGTTGCCAGCCCACTGCGGGGCATTGCCAAGCCCGGAAATCACATTCTGGTAGTTCAGCTTTTCAGAGAAAAGCTGCCCGTTGATAGCCGTCAACCACCCGCGGATATTGTAATCGTAGCCGATCGTTTCTATCCCGCCGTGCAGCGATGTTTGTATTAATTGCCCCAATGCGTTATACTGATTTTCGGCCACGGTTACAGTAGCGCCGCCGTCAACCGAGTGGTCCTCGGTGAGCAACCGCCCTGCATGATCATAAGAGTTAGCGATGGAAATGCCAATGGCGCCGGCTCCGGTATGATCGCGGACGGAGGTAAGGAGCCTCCCGGTAAAGTCGTATGTGCTGGTGATACGATCTTGTCCGTTCATGACGTTATCAGCAATACTTTGTATAAACCGCCCCTTGTTATCATAATACATGGTGGCGTACAGCCATTTTACAGGGTTGGAATCCAGCACAAGCGCTTTGCTGCCTGTCAACATACCCTGCACGCGGTCGTCTTTATCCGTACCAATGTAATTTATTTTCCCGGGAAAATTGTAATTATCGTAATAATTGACCGAATAAATTGTGATACCGGTGGTGGGGAAAGCGGTATTACTCCATTCGTTGTTCAACGGACGGGTCTCCCATTGCGAGCTTGCTAAGTTAGCAAGGTTTTGTACGGCTGTCCGGGTGGTATCAACAGTATTGGAATACAATCCGGTAACGGCTACCCGCCCGTGTGCATCGTATTTGGTAAAGCTCCATTCTTTGTTCTTGCGCTGCCCGGCATCCCTTACAAGAACCGGCTGGTCGAGCTTATTGTAAACAATGTGCGTCCATCCTGCACCGGGGATATATTTTTCGATTACCCGTCCGCGCTCGTCATAGATATAAGCGTAGATATAATTGATGAAATCAGCATGTGTAAATGGGATTGTTCTGGCAGTTTTTGTAACTGCCGGCGGCAGAACATACCTCAACCTGCCGTGATCATCATATACATAGTCGGTGATGGCGTTCTCCGCAGTGCCTGCCAGCTGCTGCTGTCTTATGGTGCGTCCCTGTAAATCAACATATTGTGTAACTTTCCTCCCGTCCTCGTCCGTGGTTTCGGTTACAAAAAGCGTATTGGCGGGGTAGTTTGCAGTAGATGATACCTGCGATCCGGCGGCTACCCACAGGCGAACCTCATTGGCAGCATTGGTTTTGTAACTGATTATCTGGCGCTTGCTGTTGATTTTCCATGCCTGACCGGGCCCATACTGTTCAATGACCCTGTTAAGCGGAGAAGGTTCGAAGACGGTCTCCGAGAAAGGGCAGGCGTCGGAGGGAATTCCTGCATGTGTCGCGCCATACCAGTCGCTCTGGCTTTCAATGCCATCGTCCGTGAATTTCCCCTGGCTGGCAGCGCTTTCAAAGGGCATATATTTAATGGCTTCACGACCAAAATTGTCGTAGGCCAAAGGGGTGACAACATCCTTACCTGCGGGCGATGAGCCAACGGCTACTGATTGAATGGGGCGGCCCAATCCGTCAAAATATTCTATCGTTTCGTTGTATTGCGCCGGGCTGCGTACCCCTGAGGGAATGGATGTCGTTTCAATTTGCGGTACGATGGTATGGATGTAATTGCGGTTGGAGCTTGGGGAAATGGTCCCCGGAGGGTCGTCATCACCTTCTGTCTGATATGGTTGTGGCGAGACCTCCCAGCCATACATGCCCAAATCATTCCTGCTTGTTCCCCGGCTGGGCGGAAAATTGATGTCCTTCCACGCAGAGGCCGGGTCGCCGGCATCGATACATAGCGATCCTGTTGCCAATTGATATTTCCCTTCTGCAGGAGCAACAAATCCGGGAGCTACGTCAATGATACCGGATCCCAGGTTATATGTGCCCTGACCAGTCACAACGTATAGCAAGCTTGTTCCACTGCGCAGGTTACAGTAGTTTATAGTTGTGGTATTCACGCTGCCGTTATCACTAGTCATGAATCCCTCGTATGTTGATGACGGGTTACGGATGATACTGTTTTTGACGGTTAAATGGCTTCCTCTTGTAACGGCCACGGTACTTAGAGCTCCGGCGTTATCTACAATGGTAACATTATACATGGCAGCCCCGTTAACCAGGTTGTGGAACCTGACAGTGTAATGTGCAGATAATGTGGCGTTACCGTAAATAAGGGTATTCTGAACAACCGGGGCCGAGCCGTGGAGCGCTCCCAGAGCAGCAGCGTTGCTGGCCTGATTGCCTGTTATTATCAGATCAGAAAGAACCGGGTTTGCATTGTTATAAAGGTGTATTCCTCCGCCGCTCTGCAAGTATACCAGGTGACCGCTTCCGCCAGTGATAGTGAAACCGCATAACAGAGTGGCCGAGCTTTCTTGCTGGACCATCCGCACTGTGGCATTTTGACTGTTACCATCAATGATTACAGACCGCGGACTGTTCGGATTACCAACCAGCTTAATGCTTTTCCCTCCAAAAATGATACACTCTATATAATGGCCGTCAGCTACTTTTATGGCCTGACCGGCGCTTGACCTGTTAATTGCCGCCTGTATAGTCCGTAAAGGCGCTGACTGGGTTCCGGCATTGTTGTCGTTACCGGTGGTGGAAACATACCAATCGTAAACAGCAGGCAGAATCCCCGCGGCTGCCATAATCTGCATATCGCCTCCGGCTGTCCCGCCGGATTGAAGTGACGATAATTTCGACTGAAAAGCTTGTACAATAGCTGTGGAATCAACTGTCTCAGTCTTGTTTTTTTGGTTTTCCTGGCCATAGGCTGCATGAAAGGTAAGAATAATCATTGCCATAGGCATTATTACTGCCTGTCTGCTATTCTTAATATACTTGTTCATGTCGGGCTTTTTTTGTTAATCATTGTTATAAGGTTGTCTCTTAACAATAGCTACAATTGCGGGGTATAGTGATACCTATGTTCCTTTAAAATCCTGCCATCTTCATCCTTTACCTGATTTAAGCGTCCAAACTCATCGTACTCATAATAAATAGTTCGCCCCGAAGGATCTGTTTCTGAAGCGATACCTATCAAAGGCTTGTATGTAAATGTTGTCAATAGCGCATTGGGTAAGCCTGTGGCAAGGGTTCTGATTGTTTGCATATCGGAAGCCGTAGGCTCAGATTTTGCTGCAATGCCTGATAATGCGGTTTCGTTAATAAGAGCCGTCACCTGGCTGTAAGATGCATTTTGAATACGGGCAATCAGATATTTATAATTATACCCCCAGATATAGGTTGTGCGTACTCCGCCGATATCTGTTGTCTGGAGTATGTTTCCCCTAGTATCATAATAATCAAATGAATTGACGGTAATCAGATTATTCGGGCCGGTAAACGATATTTGCGTTGAAGATGGGACATAGAAGTTATTAATAAGCTGGTAGTTGGTTTTTGTCCTTTCTATTTCAACTCCGCTCTTGACGGATGTGATCTCCTCAATGACCGGGGATACAATATTCTTTCCGGTCATCTGTGAATAAACCGCTTCTGAATAATTGTAGGGATATTTGATCTCCTTCTTTGTGTTGATCCCGCTGTTGTTACTTATCAGTGTCGAAACCTGATTAAGATTATCGTATGTCCAGCTATGATCATTTTGGATTGTGCCATTTGCGTTATTGAAATATTCGGTCTTTTTGTCGACATTGTACGGGTAAATGTAGATCTTATATGCCGAGCCTTCAACAGCGTTGATTTCATATGTATTAAACAGGGCCAATCGCCGGAGATAAACCGATCGTATATATTCCGGATTATTATTTA
>CALBTS010000875.1 GCA_937968035.1 uncultured Methanomethylovorans sp. | reverse complement strand
GTACTACAACCCAAGGTACAGTTTGTGGCTGGGGGTGGATCCGATGGTGGAGAAACATCCTGATTATACGCCTTACTCATTTGTTTATAATAATCCAGTTAGATATTTCGATCCGTTGGGTTTGGATACAGCATTTGTAAGTCAATCTGATAGAGATTTTGTCCTTGATTTAATAAATCCGCAATCCTTAAACTACTCAAAAGAGTATGCTGGGAAGTTTCAAGATCTTGTTGACTCCAAAACCATGTATAAGTTCAAAAGTTATAAGGCAGGAACAAAGCACAATGGACAGTCTGGCAAAACTTATGTGGATGCCAATAATCCAAATCAAATCAATATTGATTTTACTATGGGTGATGATCCAGTGACAAGAGATTTAACTATGGGACGGAGCAAATTTGGAGTATTATTCGAGGAAACCTATCATGCTTGGTATCATGCGACAGGAGGTCTGAATTTCTCAAATGCCACTTGCTTGAACGAAGCGAATGCATGGCAGTTTGCTTCAATAGCACCGGGGACGCTTTCTTATATGTACGGGTACAAGGATAATAAAATTTTTCGAGATGTTACGGTGATGGGACGAATACGAGAAACAAGTGTTGATCTACTTGCAATACAGTTCAAGTGCGGAATGCCTCAAACTTTCAACCCTATAATCAATTCTATTTCACGTGCAATTAATGCGAAGGGTGAGCCTATGGATCGCCCATCAAGAGGATTGTATCATGACCTGCCTGTTAAATATTTTTTGTTATGAGACTCAAAAGTATCACTATTATATTTTTGCTGGTTCTATATCACAGCAACAGCTATTCTCAGGTAAGTCCGGATTATTTAGTCATTCGAAACGGAATTGTCTTTCGGGTTACGGATACCATACCGTACACCGGAGACATTGCTGGTGTATTAAAAAATAGAAGTGTAGTCAGATCCATTGGTGCATGCCCAGGCTATTTTTGGAATAGACTAGAAGAATTAAATATTACAGGCTCTTTCCTTAATGGTTTTGAGAATGGACAATGGAAGTTTTTGTCTGAAGATGGAACTTTATTAGGCAAATGCTTCTTTATTAATGGTATGTTGCATGGACGGTTGGTTATTTTTCATTATAATGGGCGTAAAAGGAAAGAGGAATATTACAGGAAGGGTCAAATTAACGGAATACAGCGAGTATGGGATGAAAACGGAGTATTGATAGTAAAACGAAGGTTTATTCATGGGGTGCTAATAAAGACATACAGGGATACAAAAGAAGGTGATTGGGGATAGAAACCATATGAAAAATATACAGGAAGGCAGGAAAGCATATATATACGTCGCACACTATTACGACCCACGGATAAAAATTTGGATTGGTGCGGATGCGATAGTGGAGAAGTATTCGGGGGTGAGCCTGTATAATTATTGTTTAAACATGCCGACAAGAATGATTGACCCTGATGGAAAGGACTGGTTTGAGAATGAAACTACAGGGGCAATTTATTATAATAATAATTTAGGAAAGAAGGATATTGGCAAAGGTGCCTTAGCAGGTGAAGGTTGGAAACATTTAGGTGATAATAAGATGTTTTCAAATGGCCAATCTTATTCCCAAAGATGTGATGTATCACTAGTGTTACAAGATGGCGGTTCTGTTTCATTTGATGCAAGTTCTAAGACATATAATATGGAACTTAACCTTAACGGAGACAAAGGAGAAAAATTTATGAACCGCCAAGGATATGAAAAATTGCCTACGCAATATGATGAGTATTCTTTGACCAAAAAAGATAAATATCAAATGGGCCCAAACAGGTTTATTGAGATAACTACAGGTAATGCGATTAAGATAAATGAAAAATATGGTTATTTTAAGAAAGGCTCTGTTGGCATCTCTAAAAATATGAACTCAATTAGTGGTAGTTTTAACCCATTATTAGGTACAGAAAGAGGAGATAGAAACGTTGTTGACTATTACTCCAATGGTTGGATCAAGGGATTTGACATTCTTTTCAATTTAACTCTAGGCATGACGGGTTCGCATAATTATGTTTCACGAACAATTCATGAATCCTGGAGTGAGTATCCGGGCAATAATCCTCTGATTAATAAGTTCAGAAAAGAAAAATAATTATTATGCCGCTGAAATACTTTCTTATATCTCTTCTTGTTGCTTTGCTATTCTCCTGTAATAGAGGAAACAAAAATTATAGCAGGCAAAACATAATAGAATTTAAATCAAACCTTTATGCTGTAAAGAAAAATGCATTCAGATTTTATCGTAACGATGACCTGTATGCACACTATCCGAAAGATATTGAACTGGATTCAGTTGTTAGTCACTTGTATTTAACATCATTTCAAGATATCAAAGATTATGAGGATAAAAATGAGTATTCCTGTTTGATTCTGAAAACTTCAGCACCGGAAAGTATTGATTCGAAAATTGATGACAGATATTTTTCGCTAAGCACTGGTTTTAAGGATGAAAACTATTGCAAGGATTTTGATAATATAGGAATCAGGTCTGGTAAACTTCCCATTCCTGATCTTAGAGAATTGCTTTATACCCAGCGTGATGAAAAACTGGTTTTTTCCAGGATTTTGTTCATAGAGGCAAGTTATGGAGATTATTGGAAAATGAAGAATACAAGCTCAAGGCCGGATTGCCTGGAGAGATGGAAAAATGGTTTTAGTCGTGGAATAGGCGTTTATAAAGATTCTGATAGTTGGAAGAAAATTTATTGGGTAATGTACTGGTAGTTCTTTTGGCTCACGCTCATCTCAAAAAATAATTTA
>CALBTS010000874.1 GCA_937968035.1 uncultured Methanomethylovorans sp. | reverse complement strand
AAAAGGATTAGCCCTTACCTTATGCAGGCTTAATGAGATTGTGGAACACCCATGATTGGGAAATCAAAAACTAAAAGGCTTTTTTTTAATAATAACCAAAACTCATTTGATACTCAGAGGATAACCGGGCAAGTTATTTACTACAACCTATTAATATCGTTAGTGTGCCTGATGGATATACTATCAAAATTGGTATATTGAGTTAAATGACAGAAACGATCAAAAGCATCTTGTGATAAAAATCCTCTGAAGTGGTTGAATTTCCAGCAAATCTTCGAATTGTCAGTATGTAAGCGAAAAGTAATGGCGTAAACATAACAGGAATCCTAATAAGTTAAGAACAGTTATTTCAAATTGCAATGATAATTAATCTCTCTGATTGGAAGTGTTATCTGATTGAAGAGGAATAATAGAAATGCTACAATTTTAATCAACGAAAGGAGATCGTATTACCATGGAAACTGACAGATTATTATCATGGTTATTGAGTTCTTCTCCATACACGGAATATAATACGCGCCTTGAATTGCTGAACCAGTCACCAGATGATTCAGCTGTTCTCACGGCACGCCGAAAAATGTTAGTTCACCCTCAAATTCAGACTCTACTAAAAGAAGTGGAACATTGGCCGGGTAATGTCCTAAAAAACCATAAAGATGCCAGCCATTGTCTGCACAAATTGGTCTTTCTGGCTGATGTAGGCTTGCGCCTGGGAGACCCTGAGATTGGTTTTATCGTTGAAAGAATTCTGGCGCATCAATCACAAGAAGGGCCGTTTCAGGTATTGGTAAATATCAATCCTACATATGGGGGGAAAGGTGAGGATCAATGGTCGTGGATGTTGTGCGATGCCCCGCTTGTGCTTTACACTCTATTAAAATTTGGCATGAGTTGTAATGATGAACAAATTCGTAAAGCTAAAGATTATTTATTGAGTTTGGTTCGTGAGAATGGGTGGCCTTGCTCTGTTGCTCCGGATTTGGGGAATTTTAGAGGTCCAGGCCGCAAAGCAGATCCCTGTCCTATAGCCACGTTGCAAATGTTGAAAGTTTTAGCATTGATTCCGAATGCTGATCCACAGATTGTCCGGACAGGTATTGAAATGATTTTAGGAATGTGGGAAAAGAGAAGGGAACAAAAACATTATCTTTTTGCAATGGGAACGGATTTTAATAAACTCAAAGCACCCATAATTTGGTTCGATATATTGAATACCTTGGATGTTTTAACTCAATTTCCATCGGCTATATCAGACCCCCGCTTGCAAGAAATGCTTGCTGTCGTAAATCAAAAATCGGATGAAAGTGGTCAGTTTACACCCGAATCCATTTGGAAGATCGGAAGAGCACACGTCTGAACTCCAGTCACCGAATACGATC
>CALBTS010000873.1 GCA_937968035.1 uncultured Methanomethylovorans sp. | reverse complement strand
TGCCGTTCGCATCCCACTCGAAGCTCTGGTTATGACCAATATTATCAATGGAAATCTCTAATTTTAAATGCTATTACTTGAGGGGAGATTTCAATGGATTTCCTGCTCAACGGAAATACGGATGATAAAGCCGCTTCCTCACTTTCCCACGCTGAGGTGATCCAGCAGTACAAGGAAGTGGACCAGCTACCGGTGGAAGAAAGAAAAACTGTGATTAAAGTAGTGGCCGCGCTCCTACGGGATTATAAAACCCGCCAGGCTTACACCTCATAAAGAACGCCCGGTTCGGTGCCGGGCGTTTTCATTGCTTATGATAGACTACCTCTAACGATACGTGTTATAACATCATATTTGAGCAATGATCAACATAATTGTAAGGATGAAGAGCAAACTACTTATGGCTAAAAACAAAATAGGAACCCAAGGAGAGACCATACTAGCTGTGATAATAGCCTTTCGCTTCACGCCATAACTGTTTGTGTTCCGACGTGAGAAATTCAGAAGAATCGGAATAATTATATAAGCCAAGGCTAACCCTAATGGAGCCAATGGCGCATCCCCGGAAAAAGCTCGTGAAACCATATTTGCTCCAGCAATATAATCAATGATTGTTATTAAGAAGATGGTATGAACTACAAGAGTACCAAATGCTAAAGCCCACACGCTTGAATTTACGTCTCTCCATCTCTTTCTGTATACTCTCTTGATAAACAAATAGTAGTAAATCCAGTATTTATACATCTTCCTATTCAATATTATAAATAAACTCACCAAGGTCAATTGCACCATTAACAAGAATTATTGCACCGCCCAAAGGGGCAAGTGGTGTAAACAGAAGAGCTGTTCCAATAAGGTTAGTGACAGCTTGGCTTGCTTGCAACGCTCCCGTTACATTATTTCCGGCTCGGAATTCTTGAACAGCTTGCACTGTGTTATCTATCGTTCCCATTAAACCTCCTACGACATTTGCACTCTTGGATATCGTCTTGAATAGTGCTTCGTCAACTGTTTTCGCAGCTTCTCCTACTAGAATAGATTCTCCTCCAGTTACCGCGCTCGCCCATTCCCAAGTAGAATTTCCTCTATCATTATTCCCCTGATTTGATCCATAGCTTCCAAAATCAATCGGTTCTCCCTTGTAATCCTCATACCCTCCCTTTCCGCTGCTTCCAGAGCCTGGGCCATAGTCTAGCTCAGGATTCCAGACTTTGGTTCGTAGTCCCTCTCCATAAAGGTATTTCCCATCCTGAGTGGCTTGATATCCTTCACCTGCATTTGTTGTCTCTCCATTAGGCGGTATAACCGGTCCCATCCCATTGGGGTCAATCAATCGCAATGGATTATTCAGAGCGTAGTTGTACGGGGAGTACCCGGGAAACAAATCCGACAACGGATCCACGCTAAGCCAGATAGAGATATTCGGGTCATAGTATCTGGCCCCGAAGTATGAATACCCTGTTTCATCATCTAATTCCTTAGCTGAAAACTTGTAAGGCGTATTCCAGGTGCTACGTTCTTCGATGAAGAGCTCGCCAAAGGGAAGATACTCCAGGTGCTGGGTGGGTTCGCCGGTGGCACCGGTGATGAAGCTACTAGAGCCAAGATGATCCGGGTGGTAGAAGAACACCATGGGTTCTGTTTCCCATCCCAGCCATTCCAGATCAACATGATAATCCACTTCGCCTGCCAATGCCAGGCATGCAAGATGGGTTTCCAGCTGTGCTTCAATCTGGTCAGCTTTGTTGTTCAAATCCACCCCGTCGGGAGTGGTATCCAGTGGGATCAGAGCGGCTTCGGCGTCCCATATATCACCTATCCTGCTCATCACACGCTGCCCCTCGATGAAGTAATGCTTGGAATAACCGTTGCTGCCAAACACCAGCAACGGACTGGGGTAGTAGGTGTACCTGTCCATCAATGCATAGTCAATCAGTGTGTACTGATTGATCTGCTGCTTGCTCAGGGTTCCGTTGTACTTCATCGCACGCTCGCCGTTGGCATCGTAAATGTAGTGAGAAATCTGGCTCCCGTCACTTGTTGCTATTAGTCGATTTATTTCGTCCCAGCAAAGCCGTTGCGTGATGCTGTTCCCTTCATCATGATGGTAAACCATGTTGCCGTTCGCATCCCACTCGAAGCTCTGGTTATTTATACCACCGTGGGTTACCTGTTGGGAGAGTCAGAGCAGGAAAATTTCCTCAAAGATCCCGAGATGCTTAAAGGCCTCAATGATATACAACAAATGAAACCCGAGGAGAAAGGCCACGTGCTGTTTACCCTGGATGCCCTGATTCAGAAAATCAAACTCAAGAATATCGCCGCGCTTTAACAGAAAAGCCCCAGAGGGTTTCACGGATTTTAGGTTATCTCTAGAGTAAAGATCATGAGATAGACATTTGTTATATTTAGTTGGTTAACTTGACACTTCATCGATATCATTAAATAACTCTTGAAGCCAAGCATGTTTAAGCTCAGGAATTAACACTAAGCTTTCTTCCTCAAGGTTTAACAATAAACCACTTAACTCTTGTATTAGGTGGTTATAAGAAACAGCACTATGGCCTACGATATTAGGATCCTCTGCTATGTGTCCAGCTGTCATACCTCCTTTGTAGCCATCGATCTGGATAAGATTGAATACAAATCCTTTCTCAAAGGATTCTGCTAGTATAAAGAAGCTTGTTGTTGCTTCTTCAAACTTGTAGGTCGCTTTTACTATTGTGCCTCGATATATATGCATTCTATTCTATTTTAAGATTATGTCTTCCTGAAGGATCCGCTTGTTTCTTAACAGTACCTTCGAAGTCAATTTCTCCGAGGTGCTGACCTTTTTTGTCATACACCTCAAATCTTCCATGCTGAGTATCCAATGAGTAATGCTGTCCAGACTTATCTGAATATATCGTGCGATTAAATCTTTTAGAGAGATTCTTGTTCTGTGTCCATGTATTCTTCTCTGCCACAGTTGCAGCCGCCTCCTTATATTTTGCTATTCTCTCTCCAGTTTTCAGTTTACTCGTTGCTCGATAGAAATCATCAATATTATCTACTTTCATTCCTGCAACGTCAATAGCGAATTTTGTACCAGATTTGAGTACATTATCTGCTATATTAAATCCTCGCTTAGCTGCAGTTCCATATCCCCCGCCCGGCGCAAATAGTCCTAATATAAATCCCCCTCCAGCGATTAGCTTCTCTGAACTCGATGCTTCCGGATCCGTAATAGTCCTACCCGTCTCATACGCATCATAAGCAGATAGACCAATTTCAACTAAGGCCCAAACACCCAATACGATAGGAACAATAGGTAATTTTCCATCAGGATCAACCAAATGCACTGGATTATTATGACAATAGACATAAGGAGACCAATGGGGCTGCTTATCACTCAACGGATCCACGCTCAACCAGATAGAGATATTGGGGTCATAGTATCTGGCCCCGAAGTACTTGTATACTGTTTCCTGTTTTGGTCGATAATCCAACATAGTTATTTGTGAACGCTAAAGTCCAATTCAAAAGGTATA
>CALBTS010000872.1 GCA_937968035.1 uncultured Methanomethylovorans sp. | reverse complement strand
GATCCCATCCTTGTGATGCGCCGGCGAATAGATAGTGTAGAGTTTCAGTTCCTCTGTTTTGGAGGTATTGATGACGTTGTGCTGTGCACCTGCCGGGACTACCACTGCAACTCCGTCACTGAGCTCATACTCATTGCCGTCAATTATGCACTTTCCCTGTCCGCTCTCAAAACGGAAGAACTGATCGTTCTCCTCATGCACTTCCATACCGATTTCTTCCAGAGGCTTAAGGCTCATAAGTACCAGTTGGCTGTGCTTTGATGTGTAGAGAACTTTACGGAAATTGCCATTTTCCAAAGTGGCATTTTCTATATCAATGCAAAATCCTTTCATACTCTTAATAGGACCTAATTACATATAAAATCGATAGCAGTAATATGATATTTAAAAAATAATTAAACTACGATAAGTATAACGCTTTTTTGCTATATCGAAGATTTCGAAAAACCCCTTTATTTAAAAATTGTCTTATATGGCATATGTAAACAATAGATTAAAAAAAGAGTTATTGAAACCCTCTTTGATCAATTAGAATTCGCTCTGTTATTTTTATGATCCTTATTTATTTCTTATTACAATTCATCTGGAAAGCAAAGTCGCCAGGAAGCAAAGCTTTTTATTTGCTTCTTTGAGCCTTAGCGTCTTTGCGCCCTTGCGTTGATAGTATGTTGTGTACATTCTTTATTACAATTCATTTTACAGGCCAGTACCTTCTCAAAAGGAGTGCTTAAATATCTGCTGCACAGCTTATTGACAAGCCTAATTATTGGGAGATATATGGTGATCAATATGAACTCAAAACTAGCTATAGGATTGTTCGTAGCAGTGATCGTTCTGATCGGGGCGACCATGGCAGCAGCAAGACCTGCCTATTTTTCATCGTTCAGGCAGAACTACGATATCACCGGCACGAAGCTTGATTCATGCAATGCCTGTCATACATCAGGTGGAGGGTCTCCGCGCAATCCATATGGTATGGCATATTCGGAAAGTGGCAGAGACTTTGCATCGATCGGTAACCTTGATTCAGACAACGATGGATTCACTAATCTTGAGGAGATCAATGGCCTGACATTTCCGGGAGATCCCAATGACTATCCGCAGGATATTTCACAAACACCATCCGAAACAGCGGTCAACGTAACTCAGCAACAAAACATGACCAACTTATCAGACAATGATACTGGGAATACGATTGCGGAAATTCCTGTAAACAATAGCATCGAAGCACCGAAGTCGCCGGGGTTCGAGGTTATCTTTGCAGTTCTCGGATGCTTAATGATCACAGGTCTGAAGAAAAGATATATTTAAAGATCAATGACAGGATGTGGGTTGAGGGACTGCTTT
>CALBTS010000871.1 GCA_937968035.1 uncultured Methanomethylovorans sp. | reverse complement strand
ATGAATGAGCAAATAAAACTACTAAATCAGAAACATAGAGAGGAGCTTTACGGTGGGTGAAGTACTGCATGACCGAGAAAATAGTGATTATGAGGATGGCCTAAGGGATGGTAAGATCGATGCTATCGGTAGGATGGTATCTAAGCATGGTGAGCGTCTAGACGATCATGAAAAAAGACTTAGGTATCTAGAAAAGATAGTATATGGGCTGACTGGTGGGATCGCACTAATTCAGTTCGGTCCTCAGATATCACAATTATTTGGCGGCTAATAGTCGAGTCTATAGGAAAGTATTGTGTCAAATATTAGTCCATTCTTTAAAAGAAATGAATTTAAGTGTAAGTGTGGCGACTGTAAATTCGAGGCTGTAGATCATGAACTACTTATCGTTCTTGAAGACGTAAGGATGTGGTTTGATGAACCAGTCACGATTACATCGGGTATTCGTTGTCCTGATCATAACCTCGCCGTGGGTGGTGCTCCTGATTCACAGCATGTACATGGTTTGGCTGCTGATATAAAGGTTAAGGATATCGAGCCTGAAGAGGTTTATCGGTATCTAGATACCAAATATCCAACAAAATACGGCATAGGACTCTATAGTGGGTGGGTACATATTGATGTTCGAGAAGGGAGATCTAGATGGTAATCGAAGATATTACACTTGAACTTGCAAAATACAGAGATAATCTCTACCATGCTCAGAGAACAAAATCTACTGAGCTTGTCATAATTTATGGAGAGGTTGTCAGGGTCCTTGAAAGAATAGTAGAGAGATATTATGGCAGAAAACGAAAAAATGGCGGATGGTCGTCCAGGGACATGGGAGAATAGACGAAGAGTAATCTTCCTATCGCTTCTATACTGTGCCGGAGTAATATCGTATATCACAGGATGGGGGGAGGACACTACCCTGAACAAGGCAATTATAGAAAGTGCATTTCTTCTAGCTGGAATGATAATCGGATCATATGTATTCGGTGCAGTATGGGATGATAAGAAATAATGTTTATGACAATATTGAAATCGCTGGGTGGAAGTGCTGTAGGATATGTTCTGAGGTATAAATGGATCGTTATTGCTATAGCGGCTGGTATCTTGATGGCTGGATCATATTGGCAAGGATATAAGTATGCTTCTGGATCTTGTGAATCTGATAAAAGAAAAGCTCTTGAAGAGTTGATCGAATATCAGTCAAGAGTTCAAGAAGAGAATGACAAGCTTAATGATGCTATAATTAAAGATCTTCGTAATCAAAAGCAGAATACTAGGATAACCTATGAAAAGGTACGAGAGTATGTTGAAAACAATCCTGACAAGTTTGATTGTGATATTGATGCTGCAGGGTTGCGGCTCTGGAATGGTGAAGCAATCAAAGAAGATTGATCTTCCATCAGAAATGATGAGGGAGTGTGAAGAAGCTTACGTAGCTAAGTCTGAAAAATTCTCTGATCTTTTCAGAAACCACATAGAAGTACGAGGACAATATGAAGAATGTAAAACTCGTCATAATGCCCTCGTAGATCGAATCAAAGAACTAAACTCAAAGTAGGATCTGGAAGATAAAGAAACCTATCAACACTGCTGCCCAGACCTTAGTTATCATTTAGTACCTTCATATACAAAAACATATATGCCTCCCCCAATGTTAGGAGAGCTTTCCTGGACTCATCAGGTGGCTCTCCTATTTTTGTTTGTTCTTTATCAAACTCAAGTAATGAGGCTACAATAGCAGCGACATTATCTAGGTACTCTAATGTATCATCATCGATATCCATCATGAATTGAAGCCTATTCTTGTACACTCAGTTTTATAATTCAACTTAAGATCTTTCAGATGCTTATTGATCTTTACTCGTAGATCTTTAGAGGCCACTGAACAGGATTTAAGGTCCCTATAAGGAACCTCCATGA
>CALBTS010000870.1 GCA_937968035.1 uncultured Methanomethylovorans sp. | reverse complement strand
GACGTATAATGTGTCCTTAAGTTCAATGACATATATTCACCTGTATATGAGTAGTGATCTTTTTCCTCACTAACGATCCTTGCGGTATAAAAGTAATTACTTTTATATAACGATGTTTTATTCCGAACTTCTCTCGTTGATCTCAAATGCGATGTTCTGAGTCATCATTTTTTTCACAGTATCGGGGTCAACAGACAGTTTCAGCGCCCACATGAGCTTTACCAGGGCTACTTCAGGCAGCATATCTTCTCCCTCAATGGCCCCGGCTTTTAACATATCCCTGCCGGTATCATAAATGCGGTCACAGACCCGGCCATGAAGGCATTGGGACGTTATTACTACAGGGACGTTCATGGTTGTTGCGCGTTCTATCATAGGCACCCATTCGGATGACACATGCCCCAGTCCTGTACCCTCGATTACAATACCTTTGTATCCTGCATCAAGATAATATGAAATTATATCGGGACTTGCGCCGGGTGTGAACTTGACAAGTGCACATTTTGGCTCGAAGCCGCCTCTAAGTTCGAGTTGATGTGAGGACCTTTTAGTATATTCCAGGTGAGTGTGGATCTCCCCGGTAAGATAGTCCACAAAGCCTATAGGTTCCGAGTTAATGGATCTGAACGCATCTCTTCTGGAAGTGTGCATCTTTCTGACCTTGGTGGCTCTGTGTATATCGCATAGGTCATCCGATTCACTGCCATGCATCACCACACACACTTCGGCGATGTCGCTTACTGCGACTTTAGCTGCACATATCGCATTCATGGCATTGTCACTGCTTGGCCGGTCAGCACTGCGCTGTGAACCAACGAACACGATGGGCACAGGAGTGCGGACCATGAAGGCCAGTGCAGCAGCTGTATACATCATCGTGTCAGTACCATGTGCAATGATTATTCCATCTGCACCGTTCTTGATCTCTTCTGCCACCGCCCTGGAAAGCTTTTCCCAATATTCGGTCCTCATGTTCTCGGAAAGTATATTATAGATGGCTCTTCCGGAGAGATCTGCAATTTCCGTAAGTTCAGGGATCGCTTTTAATATGTCATCAGCGGAGAACCTCGCTGTAACTGCCCCGGTCCTGTAATCGATCTTGCTTGCAATGGTGCCGCCGGTGGAGAGGATGGAAACCTTAGGCAGTTTGTTTTTAGTTGCTTTTTTTGCCCCGGAGGTGCCGGTGTCACTAACATCCTCGGCCTTTACAGCTTTCTGAAGCAAGGTTATATTTGCGTTCTCAGGAGAGATACCCGCATTATAGCCATTAGACATCTTAAGGACAATATGGTGTGTAGTACTTGGCATCACTATACCCTCGTACTCTGCACCGTCCTTCTCTATCCTTATCCTGTCACCCTTTTTGAATTCCATGAAGATCACATCTGTTGATAACATTGATCATGCTTCGGTAATGTATCGTTCCACAAGTTCTACAAGAGCATTTAAAGAAGCTTCTGAGCCATTTCTCAAAGCACGTATCTCTTCCTCGGTCTGCTTCATAGTTTCTTTTCTTCTGATGATGGCCTGGTCCATTTCCTCGAACGCAGGACCACCTATGATCCTTCTCTTCTTTATATTGGAGATCGGGTCCAGAGCCTCACATATCATCTCTTCTGTAAGTCCCTTGCTGCTGAGTTTAATACCCAGGACCTTATCCGCCACAGCATCTATCTGTTGCAGATGGATGTCTCCTTCTCCTCTTGCAAGTACTCCTACTATCTGATGGGCTGTCCTGAAGGGTATACCTGTTACCCTTACCAGCGTGTCTGCAAGCTCAGTGGCTGTGGTAAATCCCATTACGGACTTTGAAGCCATGACTTCCTTGTTGACCTTCATGGTCCTTACCATGCCTTCCATCATGCGTACCGAGCTTCTTGCAGTTTTCATTGCTTTCCACATGTTAGGAGTTGCTTCCTGCAGATCCCGGTTATAACTTAAGGGAAGGGCCTTGCAAGTGGTAATAAGGGCCATCAGTGATCCTGCCACCACACCGCTCTTTCCTCTCAGCAGTTCTGCAGTGTCTGGATTCTTCTTCTGTGGCATGATCGACGAAGTGGATGCATAGCGGTCATCCAGCTCGATGAAAGCGAATTCTGAGGTGGACCAGATAACAAGTTCTTCTGCCATCTTGCTTAAGTTAATGACGAGATTTGTAAGCACAGCAGTAACTTCTATCAGGAAATCCCTGCTGCTGACCGCATCCATGGAATTCTCAACAAGGTCTTCAAAGCCCAGCAGTTGTCGGGTACGTTCCCGGTCTATGTTAAAGCCAGTGGAAGCAAAAGCTGCGGCTCCCAGAGGACAGATGTTCACCCGTGAGTAGGCACTCCTGAGACGGTCTGTATCCCTTCCCAAAGCGTCCATGTGGGCTATAAGATGATGGGCCAGTGTAGTGGGCTGTGCATGCTGCAGGTGTGTGAAGCCTGGCATCAGGGTCTCGATGTTTTCAGATGCAAGTGAACATAAAGTGTTGCGAAGAACATGTAATTCTTCCATGAGTGCAAGCATTTCTTCACGCAGGGTCAGACGGATGCATGTTGCAACTTCATCATTACGCGACCTGCCGGAGTGCATCCTGCCCCCCACATCCTCGCCAACCATATCAATAAGCTTTGATTCCAGGGAAATGTGAATGTCTTCGTAAGTGTGGTCCAGTTGTCCTATACCATCTTCCCTGATGCGCAATAATCCCTTGAGGATCCTGGAACAATCCTGTTCCTTTATTATTCCCTGCTCCTTTAACATAATGGTGTGAGCAAAGTCCACCATTATGTCCGCATCGAATATCCATTTGTCCGACTTCATTGAAGAAGTGAACTCCATTATGTCCTCATCAGGCGTGCTGGCCAAACGCCCTCTGCGCAGAATGTTACTCATGTGTTACCTCTTTCATTTCATTGAGAATCAGGTTGTAGCGTGGTTACGGTCTGTACACTTAAAAAAGAATCGGTATTGATTTATGTACCACCTTGAAGGACAGGAAGCAGGATATGCACGGTAGTACCTTTTTTCTCCTCGCTTTCTATCCACATCTTTCCTTTATGTGCTTCCACGATGTTCTTGCAAATGAACAATCCAAGGCCTGTACCTCCATACTTGCGTCTTATGGATGGGTCGATCTGGTAGAATTTCTGAAACAAATGAGGCAGTAATTCTGGAGGTATGCCTATTCCGCTGTCTTCTATGCTGATATGTACCATTTTTCCCTCTTTTTTAGCAAAAATACTGATCTTACCTTGTGAAGGCGTGAATTTAACAGCATTGTCCAGCACATTGGTCAGCATATCCGTGATCTTTTTGGCATCGGCTTCTATCTGCGGAATGCCTTCCTGTACATGACGCAGTACATCTATTTTCTTCTCAGTGATCGGCATTGCCATGTCCGTCACAGCATTATCGATGACCTCAAGGATGTCGATCTTGCTAAACTCATATTTTATCTCCTCAACTTCAGCCATGCTTACATACAGCAGAGAATCAACGAGTCTCCGAAGTCTCTCTGTATTGCGGATGACAGTACTAACAGCTTTGAGCTGCTGATAGTTCATTTTCCCCAGGGTGCCTTCCATAAGGAGGTCACTGTATCCTTTGATGGAAGTGAGAGGCGTTCTTAGCTCGTGGCTCACATTTGAGAGCAGTTCGTTCTTCATCCTGTCCACGGACTGCAATTCCTTGTTAGCTTTGCTAAGTTCATCGGCATATTCTCTCAATTTCTCTTCGGCGATCTTGCGCTCACCTATATCCTCAACGATGCCCACTCCGCCCAGCAACGTACCGTCATATGATGTGTTTGGACTGTAATCAACTTTTATAAATGCTGTTTTACCATTTCCCTGAGCCCGATATTCTCCCTCAAAGTGTCCCGGCCTTAGTAAGAGCACTTCGTTGAAGGCCGCTTTCATCTTTTCATCTCTCAAAGAAATATTCATGTTGAAACCTATTATCTCTTCTTTAGGTATGCCCAGGATTTCCGATATCTTATCGTTACAATGGGTAACAGTGCCATCCTTATCAAAGTTGAAAATGCCAAGCGGGGAATTCTCAAAAATCAGCCTGTATTTGTTTTCAGATTCCTTGAGTGCGATATCCATCTCTTTGATATGTGTGATATCAATAATGATACCCTGATAATAGCTAGGCCCTCCCACCTCATCTCTTGCCAGCATTGACCTTTCTGTGACCCATTTTATTTCTCCACTGTGCGTTAAGATGCGATATTCTCTGATAAAGTATGGTTGTCCATGCCTTTCGAAATCCGATACTTCGGCAGTAAGGCCACTGAGGTCTTCGGGATACACTATGTCGCTATAGAGCAGTTTACCGGATGTGAAATCCTCTGCCTGGTATCCGAACCTGGTTATATTCTCGGAGACAAAAACCACTGGCCATCCAGGTTCCGGTCTCCAGAGAAAAGCAACAACAGGACTATTCCTGTAGATAACATCCAGTTTCCTTTCTGAAGATCCGTCTCCTCCGACCGATGAACCTATTTTCTTTGTACTGAAGTGTTCCACAGTGCCAACCATACCATCATAGGCACCATTCTCATCCAAAAGAGGCAACAGCTGACCACTTTGTTCCATAAGTTCCCCCCTGGAGGTGATAATAGGCAGCAAGGAATAGTTTACTGGTGTCAGTTTTTCCCTGGCTTTATGGAACAGTTCCCTAAAATGCACTTCATCTATGATCTCCTGGTCGGGAAGTAATAGCATCAGGTCCTTATCCATCAGATCATCTGACCTCAGGCCGGAAATATCTTCCATTCCTCTATTGAAAAATGTGAACCGGTTCTCCCTGTCAACAGCCCAGACCCCCTTCCAGGCGCGTGCAAGAATATTTATGCAAATATTATCCACATGATTTTGTGGCTCATTATGGATTAAATATCTTTTCAGCCATTACAGGTAAAAGGTAGCATAATATAAAGAACAGAGTTTTTCCCGATAGGAAAAAAAGCTAATTATAATGATCTGCCCTTACTTTTTATTTCTTCAACTCTATGTATGGGGGAGCAGTATATGTACTGTAGTACCCTGACCTTCCTTGCTATTGATCCAGATCTTACCTTTATGCTCTTCGATTATGATCTTGCACATAAAGAGTCCCAATCCGTTACCTCCGTAATTACGGGTTGATGATCCATCTAACTGGAAAAACATCTGGAAAACTTTTTCCAGATTCGCCTCAGCTATACCAATACCTGTATCATTGATGATCAAATGGACAAATTCTTTTTCTTCCGCAACAGATACTGTTATCTTTCCGCCACTATTTGTGAACTTGATCGCATTATCCAGAATGTGAACAAAAACCCGGGGCAAATAATCTATGTCACCAATAATTTCAGGTAGCTCTGAGGGTATACCTTCTTCCAGTTCAAGACCTTTATGTTTCAGTTTCTCATTTACTATATTCAAAGAAATATGTAGCATATTGGCTATTGATAAATTTTCAAAATTATACTTGATAGCACCATGGGTTGCAGAACTGACGAACAGCAGGGAATCCAGGACCGTTTGTAGTTGTTTTGTTTTCTCAACAACTCTATTCATTGCTTTTTTCTGTTCGGTATTCAATGGCCCAAGATCTTCGTCATGTACAAGTTCACTGAAGCCTTTGATACTTGTAAGGGGCGTATTGATCTCGTGCTGAAGATTAGAAAGGAATTCATTTTTGAGCCTGTCCAGGGATTTCAGGCTCTCATATGCATTTGCCAGCTCTTGATTGGCCTTCATGAGGTTTTCTTCCGAGCGTTTTATTTCAGTTATGTCCCTCAGATGTTCAACGATCATTATTGCCTCCCCGTCTTCATCGAAGATAGGATAAGCTTTCATCTCTTTGATGCTTCCATCTGCAGGATCTGTCCAAAATGCCTCTTTAGGAATACCTGTAGCAAAAGCTTCAAGTATATGGATACTTTCACACGAATCTGAGTTGGGTGTAAGGATCTTATTACGATAGGGGTGTTTTTGCCGTTCTTCTTCGGATATGTCCTCAAGACCTTTCCAGTTACTGCTCACGATCCTTAGGTCCCTGTCGAGGACCAGTATCAGATCATTGATCGCGTTAAAAGTATTGACCAGGAGTTTCTTTTGTTGCTGCTGGACATGTTCTGCTTCCTCTATCTTTGTTATGTCTTCTATTATTCCAAGGCCGCCCTTTAATTCACCTTCGGGTGTCAGTTCCGGCAGGTATATGGAACGAAGTTTTACAGGCCGTTTTTTCAGATCTACCTCGTACTCGGTTTTAACAGGTTCTGGAGACAGCTTATGTGAGGAGAACATTTTCCAGATTATTTCATTGTCAATTATATCAGTAACTTGAAGCCCTATTATCTTGTTTTCGGGCATGTCCAGTATTTGTGTAAGTTTATGGTTGCAATGAACAATATTACCTTTCTTGTCCGTGAAAAGCCCTACTGGACAATT
>CALBTS010000869.1 GCA_937968035.1 uncultured Methanomethylovorans sp. | reverse complement strand
CGATGGGATCGTGTTCGTCGAACATCCCATCAGGGATATCGATCGGGTAAGCAGCATCTTCAATGTTGCAAGGGAGAACGAAAGGGAATTTGTGATACCTCTCAAGCTTGCTTATCTCGTGAAAGCGCTGGATTCCTTTTGCCCTTTCTGCATTGACGAGGTGAAGATCCTCAAGCCGAGGAAAAGCTGGGGCCTGATCAACAAGAGTGGTGTGGCAGCGGAACAAGTGGCTCAAGACTATGCGAAGTGGGAACGCGAGTTCATCGAACAGCCAAACTCGATCGTCTGTGACGAATTAAAAGAGTCGCCTGAAAGATATGTCGTTTCGATGAGCATGTGGGAGATCGGCCAGCTGGCAGACATCAAGCCTGTAAACGCCCTGTGGATAAAATCCTCCTGTGAACCATTCTGTGAGGAAATGGAGCTTGATGAAAAAAGAAAGATGAACTGGCTTGATCACTTTGGTATCAGGCATGAAAATGCCCATGCCTCTGGCCATGCCAGCGGTGAGGAGCTCAGGGAAATGATTAAGGCGATCAATCCTAAGGTATTGATTCCTATTCATACGGAGAGGGCAGACCTTTTTGACGGTCTTGTGTAGCAAGTTCAATTGTCATCGCATGTACGAAATTATACTTATCCATGCATATTTTACAAATCGAATGACCAGTCTACATTAGAATTTGAGATGGTTTATTATAGTCAAACACCCCTGGTTTGTAACTTATGAGTTTTGAAATCATGTCTTATTGACAGTAATGCCAAAATCATAAGTTTCAAACAATCGGTTCTTAACTATAAATATATTTAAAAATACAATATAACCTACGTTTGCAATTAAGACAAGGAGTAACTGTAATGCTAAAACCCGATGATATCTGTTCTCTTTCATGTTTCACTGAAAAACAAATCTTTTATGATAAACTGAACGAGATAACCAATCTGAATACCATTAACATCCCACTCGAGGTGGAAAAGCATTCTATCCACTACTCTCCGGTAGGGAACTATCCTGAAAAACCCTTTGTCATCATCTGTGGCAAAACCACTTCTGGTGACAGCCACGACCTATTTGTAGAGGCACTTAAAAGTGGAAAAAGTATGCATGAAGCTTGTTTCTCATCGATATATTCAAACATGCGCGACAACCTTTTTGAGTATCTATGCAGAATTGGTTTGTTTGAATACCTGAGTACGATTCTCCCTTACTGGAACACTCCGGATCCAAAGACTAAATGGAGCGCCATATTTGAAAACTTAGATGACAGCTTAGCTTCCGGGATTCAGCTGACTCAGGCATTCAATTGTGCAATTTTGAATAAAGAATCCCGAAAAAGAAGTTCTGAACCGCCCAAAAAAGCATTCGGTGAAGCACAAAAGAACATTGGCTGTATGTTCAAGCACTTCAGGATAAATCCAAATCTGAAATTGATTATATTTCTGGACACCCCTTCAAAAAATAATAGATTCCATCAAATTGACTTCTGGAATCAGATGCCTACAAATCACAATGCTGATTTCAAAGTGATTTCAATAACACATCCATCTCGTCAAAACATGGATATATACAACCATCTCGACGATCTTACTCAGGTAAAATCAAAGAAAAGGGCTAGGGCTATTGAGATTTTCGAAGAAGCTAAAAAAACGGTTAACAATTTGTCAGAAGCATAATGGTACTTTGTAGCGAATAGTTAACCGCAAAGAAACGGATACAATCGGACACGTTGAAAATAATGGGAATGGTATTACAACAAATCTCAAAACACCTACTGTAAGCACTAAAGATCGGAAGAGCACACGTCTGAACTCCAGTCACCGAATACGATCT
>CALBTS010000868.1 GCA_937968035.1 uncultured Methanomethylovorans sp. | reverse complement strand
CAGCGATTCGGGAAAAGAAAATTAATTTTCACCGACTGCCAGGAATACCCATTTTACTGGCATCTGTAATCTTCTTGAAAATTAGCTGTGTCTTCCTAAACCAAATCTCGTGAGGGGTTGGGCTAAGCTTTGGAATTCAGCGCAAGATTATCAATGTCTTCTTCCCCTATTTTTTGTTGGGATACTTCACAGAAATATAATGACAATGTGTCTTTGTTATTTGTGTCTTGTCCTGCTATCAACAAGTATAACCATGCAAACAACTTGAATAAGCCATAACCCAATAAAACTCCAAATGCGTTAAATATTGCATCGTTAATATCTACTACACGGTAAGGGTATCTTAATGCAAGAGACAGGAGAAGTTGCGCTATCTCAAGTCCTAATCCAAGGAAAATAGAAACACTAATTATTTTTTTGACATTCATTCTTGTTAAAAAATTTATGCCAAATCCAAAGGGTAAAGTCAGGAGAATGTTGTAAACTAAGAATCTTAATCCACCCGCGGTCAACCCAAATTGACCAAAATAGAACGGCACAAAATTTACAGAAGACAATATCTGTAAATTCCTCATCGCATCCGAGAATGATCCACTTATTTCTATGGGAAAAAATACTTTATCAATTCCGTACATCAAGTACACACCAAACAGAGATAAGAAAAAAATGTAAGGCAAATTATGCTTTCGTCTCCATTGGGTAAATAGAATTACAATAAACACTAATGATACTAAAGGGAATAATGGAATACCTAGATTGTCAGTGTAGATATACATTTTTGATCCTCTGAATAAGGATTCTCGTGGGCCGATTGTGCTCTCGGCCCACGAGAAATGAGATACTTTTTACGGTGTACTTAGTGTACCCGACCCTTCTACTTCACGATTATCCGTTTCTGTTCTCCAAATTTTCATAAAGTAGCTTCCCGATGTAACGTTAGCGCATCTGTAACTAAAAGAGACTGTGTCCCCCCAACCTGCAGGAGCAGCGACTTTTCCAACTGCGCACATTTTTTGATGTATAAGGGTATCTTTCCAGGCTTCGAAAGTCCATCCTTGGTTCCCATTAGGTGATCCATATATTGCAGTTGTTTCAAGGGTTCCAGCGACGGTTAAATACCCGGCATTCATCTGGTGAAAGACCCCATTGTCGTGACCATTCACTACTCGGCCATCGTAATAGGCGAGAAAATACGAGTCGCTACTGTTTGCCATTACGGGAGTGACCATGACTAACGCTGCCAGTAACGCCATGGCGATAGTTATGGTTCGGTTTTTGAAAAACTGATTCCTCAATACATTCATCTAAGCGAATTGTTCTTTATGAATTTTGTTATTAAACCTTATCAAATTTGCTAAGGAAGACCACGTAATAGAAAAAATCGCTATAAGCGTATCAAAGTGCCAACACGATTCTTTCTTTTCTCAAGAACTTTAAGCCGATATACGATAACAAAAAAACACACAATAAACCCAAAATATAACTGCCCAAAATGGCGGGACTTATGCCAAAAGAAGAATGAGCACCTGACCGAAATATGAGAAGATAAACGATAAAGTTTACGATCAGGCTACCCATAGAATGATTCAAATACATTAACAACAATGTGTTTACACAGATTGTTCCAAATAACAGAACTGGAGATATGAAAAAGAGAATCCACCCGGCACTTGAAGGAAGAATAAGAGTTGCCAATCCCAATGGCCAATTTGCCTGAAGAAAAACAATGATTACACAGAATAAAGAAGGGATGTAACTGAGGATAAAAATTGCCAGAGATTTCCCCAATAAGATTGAAGTTAAAGATAAAGGTGTTGCTAACATCGTTTCCATACATCTTTGACGCATATAATCCTGGACTTGTATGGTTGACAAAGTCCAACTGAATGCTATTTCTGTTGCCAGGAAAAAGAAAGCCAGGTATGTATCAATTCTGATTTGCGGGTCAGGGATCAGGTTTGTGTACGCCATGGATAAATATGTGCCGACATAAAATGATACGAGATAAGTAAAGAGAAATAAAAACTTATAATTAGTAATCACCAGCAATTCTCTTTTTGCTACGGCGACAATATCATTGAACCTCATGATGTTCCTCCTCCTTTACAATTGAAATATACAGGTCCTCTAGGCTGTTTTTAATTTGGGTAATCTCTTTAATTGGGATAGAATTTTGCGTAAGTGCATTAAAAAGGAGGAGCCGTGAAGAATCGTCGTTCAACTCGATGAAGGCAACCTCTTTTTCTATCTTAAAATTAGAGACATAGGATAAAGAACTTAATAGATTCTCTAATTCTGGAAAAGATTCATTTTCTTCCAACTTAACTTCAAGAGTTGTTTGATTGTTTTGCCTTAACAAATCAGCAATTACCCCCTGGAGCATAATATTCCCATGTTTCATGATCACTATCCTGGAGCAGATCCGTTCCACCTCATCCAGGTCATGCGAATTGATATAAATTGTAATTCCCGCCTCTCTTGACAATCTGAGGATCAGATTTCTGATATAGACAGTTCCCTCTGGGTCAAGATTAGATGTCGGTTCGTCCAGGAATAAAATCCTTGGCTCGTGTATCAAGGCTCTGGCGAGCGATAGTCGTTGTTTCATCCCTTTTGAAAAAGTACCTACTGGTTTCTTTATGTATGAAGACAAGTCCACTTTATCGAGCATTTCAAGAATCCGGTCTCCGCGCTTTTCTTTCGTTAATCCATAAACCTGAGCGAAGAAATCGATATTTTGGTAAGCAGTAAGTCTTTCATTTAACCCATGATCTTCTAGAACGAAACCAATCCCATTTTTATCCTCTCTGGACATGCTTAATGGATTCTGCCCCAACACCTTAACATCACCAGTATCGTGCACGATCAAGCCTAACAAGATGCGTAATAAAGTGGTTTTCCCTGATCCATTCGGTCCCAAGATCCCAAATACTGATCCATTTGGAACCTGGAAGTTGATATCTGATAAGACGGTGCGTCCTCCCAACGACTTCGTTACATGTTTTACTTCAATGATGGTATTTTCCATAAGGTTCTCCGAAAAAGAACGATCAATCGTAGAGATGTGGTAATCCAATAAGCAATTTCCGAAGAGAACATTAACAA
>CALBTS010000867.1 GCA_937968035.1 uncultured Methanomethylovorans sp. | reverse complement strand
GACAACCGTTTGATGTCTAATCCACTTTTTACTTTTGGAACTTTTTGAAGTCCTTATATTCATCATTATATATATCTGTATTTATTGTATTTAGCTAACAGGATCAGCTTTATCATATTGCTTCATTCCACCGCGCGATGAAAATTCACACCTTGCACAGCGATACATTAACTAATCAACTAATCAGCTCATCAGCTAATCCTCTCATCCTCAAATCAACTAATATTTGATTTCCTCCTCTGTTTCAACGCGACCAGCAACAGCAACACCAAGCCCAGCACCGGGCCACGGGCAATATAATCGCCATAGCGCACATAAAAGGTAATTTTATCATTGGCGTTTATTTCCTGCCTGATTACTGCGGTTTCCCAGTAGGGGGTGGGTTGCAGTATATCGCCCCGCTGGTTTACAAAACATGATATACCTGTGTTGGCCGAACGGGCCACGCTGCGCCGGGTTTCAATGGCCGGCAACGGGTATTGATTAATTTTATCATTTATGCTTTATGAAATATTGCCTACACGAAACACCGATAATTGTTGATAACTTGTTAATAACTTACACCTCCCCCGATTTGCATTTTACATATTTATTTATTGTAAGTTTGTGACACGAATTATATAATATTTAGCATTTTTCATTTTAAAGACAATATATTATTTAACAATTCTCAAAACAAGGAACCATGAAACGCACAGTTAAAATGCTTAAAATTGCAATGTTTTTGATTATATTATCCGTTTTTACACTCCTAATTGGTTGCGCCAAAGAGAAAGTACAAACAAAAACTTCCTGCGAACAGATACCAGGTAGTGATTACAAAATATCTTCCTTAATAAAGTGCTTCAAGGCTCGTGGCGAATCCGGTCTAAAATCCGGCTATGAAATGACCATCGATTCCGCTAAATGGTACATAGGTACTGCAGCCAATTACACATATGGAGATGCCTCTCGTGAGACCGAACAAACATTTACCGACTCTTGCTTTGTAAACATTCCTTTGGTTAATGGTAAGATACCAGAAAATGATGTCTACGTAAAGTATGAAGAAGTAATAAATAATCTTAGAATAATTTACTATAACAAGAATGAAGAAAACAAGCAACTTTTGTCTGTTTCCGTAAAAATACATAGCATACAAGCTGAAAGTTTGATATTTAAAGTAACTGGCGTATTTGCATATGGAGGGCCAATACAAGTGCTTTGTGTATTCAATGAAATTGATTCTTGGTCATATTGGAAACAATATGGCAATGGAGGTATTTGTGGTGGTATTAATTGGGGAACTCATCCGGAAAGCGATGCTGCAGAAGAAACCCAGAAAAGAATTATGGCTTGTAAGGGAGTTCCACAAGGCAATTATTATTATGAAGAATTACCATATCCTGAAAGTCCAAAATATATTACTAATCCACTTCTTTATCCAATTTTTAATGGTGAGCCTAACAATTACCGGTATTCACATCTATACTGGAATAGTAACCAATATCCAAACCCTGACGGGTGCATTCCTCCTGGCGACCTTAATTTTTACCTTACCAAAACCAAAGAATTGATATATAACGACACTGAACATGGAGGAATACGACCAGTGGGTTCCAGTTTGATCTCTATTGATATGTATGGAAATCAGGACAATGAAGATGATTACACAATTTACGAACATAATGCCATTGTAGATTATGGAATTCTTAGATTAAGCCCAGACCCTAAACAACCATTGTAATTGTTAAACTCATTGTAATGGGGAGAAACCAAGACAAACTTTATTTCTCCCTATAATACCAAATACCAATGATCTATGAGGCAACTATTAATAGTGATTTTCTTAATTCACTTTATTGCAGATGCTCAACCTTATTTCGTAACTACATATGGAGATCAGAATGATGAGATTCCTTTATGCATTAAACAGGTTGGCTCTTCTTATTTCATTGGGCAAAAGTATAGCAATGATCAATTATCAATATGGAGGTACGCTAAACTGTTAAAGATGGATGGTAGTGGAAATATTCAAAGCGGAATAACTTTTCCGGAAGTATTTGGACAATACTCTGACATCCAATGTATCTTCCCATTAAATGAATCAGAGTTTCTAACAATCGGTGGATATAAATCAAACGATCTTCCTTACTGCCAGATATGGTTAATGAAATTAGATACTTCACTAAGAATAATCTGGGAAAAAAAATATATGACAAATCGGCCATTTACATCAAATATAGCCTTAGTAGAAAATAACGAAGATCGGAAGAGCACACGTCTGAACTCCAGTCACCGAATACGATCTC
>CALBTS010000866.1 GCA_937968035.1 uncultured Methanomethylovorans sp. | reverse complement strand
GATCGTATTCGGTGACTGGAGTTCAGACGTGTGCTCTTCCGATCTTTGCGTGAGGAACCGCATGGATGGCGCATGCCGATACCAGTAAAAATTAAAATCGAGGTTATCAAATGAAAAACTATGACGAAGTGGCGATGGATATGGCTGACAAGATTTTGCACGATGAAAGAATAAATGGAGCAAGCGCATCATATCAAGGGAAGATTGATTATTTTATATTTACCCTTAAATCCGCCTACCAAGACGGAGTTGAGGATACTAAGAAAAGATTTGGATGTGGCCAGGACAAGGAATCGCCAACGAAATAAGAAAGTTGAAGTAACCGTTCTTTAACCACGCAAGGAACTAAGAATTTGAAACCGAGAGTGATCTTGGCTAGAGAGGTAAGATTCCTCTCCCTTGCTCAATTATTCTACGGTGCGTCGTTGCTTAAATCGGAGCGGGTTGATCGTATAAGTCCTATAGGAACCGTCCGAGCCGTAGAGTCTTAACCGTTCTTTCAATCTTTGGTGCAAGTGAATTATAAACCCGTAACTGACCCGTGACAAATTATTGTCCGATTGTCTATCGTGTGAAACTGCCTTGCACCATTGATTGAGAGTTGAAAGGAGAGATAAATGGAAAAGGAAATATTAAACGTAATACTGGAAATAGTTAAACAAGGAGGGAAGTTCTCGCTATTGGGAATCTTCATCTACTGGTTTATGGTAATTTTAACAGTCGCAGTCAAAGGAGGTTTAGTGTGTTTAGGAATGAACATTATAATCAACTTCACCAAGCATTGGGTCAACAAGCATTACGACAAGCAGGCTACGGCTTACCCAGTGATTTCATCTCAAGCGTCCTCTCAGGTGCTGGATACTTTCAACAAACTTATGACTTTGATAGAGAGCAAATTGAGCAAATTAGAGACAGCTTCAAAAGATTCGGGGAAGAAAACTTCTTAGACGGTAAAGTTTAATCGTTCACCGTCAGATTGATCTTTAAAAACTTGAGTCATCGTTGCCGGTGCTTGCGTATGCGAAATTCGGTAAGCCTTCTCCCCGAAGTAATGGGGCAGGGTTGGAATGCTCAAACAGCTGTCTGTGCGAGGCGCGCACGTTCCTGCGGTGGTTCAGGTTTTAACTCGGGTGATATGTGAAAAAATATCAGGTTATTTATGCCGATCCGCCTTGGGAATACAGGCATTGTGCATCCAATTCTCGGCGTATAGAAAATCAATACCCAACAATGAAGTTAGAGGATATAAAAAATTTACAAATTCCAGCAGATGAAAATTGCGTTCTCTATCTTTGGACAACAGCACCAAAACTTGAAGAAGGAATTGAAGTTTTAAGGTCGTGGGGTTTTGATTATCGCTCATGTATGGTTTGGGATAAAGAAATAATTGGAATGGGTTATTGGTTTAGAGGGCAACACGAAATTCTTTTGATAGGAGTTAAAGGAAAAGTATCTCCGCCCAAAAGCAAATTAAGAGTTTCATCTGTTTTAAGAAGTAAACGGGCAAATCATAGCGACAAGCCTGACATTGTCAGGAATTGGATTGAACAATGGTACCCAAGCGTAAACCGATTGGAAATGTTTGCACGCGACCACACACCTTTATTTAAAAAAGAGTGGGATGTATGGGGAAACGAAGTTGAGAGCGATATTAAATTATGAGTACGATTTTAATGCGGTTCCTGATACTTGTCTATTTGACAATATCGGTGATAAGCCTATTTGAGCATAACTGGTCGCGAAGTCTTTACTGGTTTGGGGCTGGAGTAATTACGATAGCTGTTTTAATGAAATAAGGTTCAGGTTTTAACTAGGAGAGTGAAAATGAAATGGTGTGAGCATTGCACTGAAGGAATTGATAACAAAGGACAGTCGTATAGAACTACTTGTTGGAATGTAAAATCAATAGAAGAAAATTGGAACTACTGCCCCATTTGCGGAGCCAAGCGACCAGAAGAACCAAAGACGTTGGCGAAAAAGGTAATTAATAAGATTCCATTCCACAAAGAAGAAGATGCAGAAGAAATCGTCTCCATCGTCCGTGAGCATATTCTTAAATTAATTAAAGAGTGGGGAAATGATAGAGAAGATACAAGGGATGTCGAAGACGTAATCAGTGAAATTAAATAAACTGGAGAGTGAAATGACAAATGAGCAGATTGAGAAGGAAGCAGAAATATTAGCCAGCAAAAATTCTGTAGGTAGTGGTTTTTACTATGAGACGCTTAAATCTGATTTCCTCACCTTCGCCAAGAAGATTCGGGATGATGAACGCCAAAAGGTTGACCGTTGGAAGAACCTTACTGGTAAGTTGAAGGAGGCGTTGGATGCTTACAGAACAATTTATCATTGCCCTGGATTTAGCTTAGGAAACGGAGATGTGACTGGATGTAATGGTTCAAGTGATGATTGTCCAACTTGCCAATCCATCGCCGAGTATAACAAACTGGTTAAGGGTGAAGAAAGTGGAGAGATCGGAAGAGCACACGTCTGAACTCCAGTCACCGAATACGAT
>CALBTS010000865.1 GCA_937968035.1 uncultured Methanomethylovorans sp. | reverse complement strand
CCCAGGATTGTTCCCATGCTTTCAAGAGACTTCGTATAAATTTCCGGTCGTTTATTCTGGCAAAGATCCTGAATGAATTCATAAAACTCGCCTATCGGTGTTATTTGAACCTTTCCATCCTTTGGAGTAACCGGAGAAGCCTTGTAATTGAAGTTACAGATGTCAGACTCAAAGACAACCCCGTCAATCTCGTCATAGTTCTTAATTGAGAAGCCAGAAGCAGTGACCTCCACGATGCAATCGTTGAAGAAGAGATATCCCTTCTCTTTGGTATCCCGGCACTCTTTCAAGTCAACTGCCCTCAACAACTGAAGATTATTTTTACTGAACAGGGAGCTGCTTCGCTGAAACTCCGACTTTATCTGTCTCCTTTCATCTGGATCTGAGAACTGATATTCGGAATCGATGTACTCCCAACAGAACTTTCTGATGTCTTCGGTTGCGACCTGTTTAATCCGGTTATTATCAACCTTTACCAGAATTGTCGTTCTTACGCCAGCCGGCTTATAGGTTTTATAGCCACGCTCACCCAGGAATATGTGTAAACTCTCCGGGTCGATCTTATTTGTGCCTGAGGCACTTGTCCAGAATTTATTCATGGCTCTTCCTCCCAAATCTTGGTTTGATGAAGTGATCCATGAGATACTGCTGGATATCTTCCGCACGGTATCTGATGATTGAACCGTACTGGCTAAACGGAATCTCTAGCCTATTCCGTTTCTCTTGCAAGCACCTGATCGAGATGCCTAGGGCTTCTGCAGCCTCTTTTGTGTTTAGCCACCTGTTTTCGAGAGGATTCCTGTCTATTGTTGTAAGAACCTCTGCAATTTCATTTAGCCTGTTCATCAGTTCTTTGAACTGATCTTCCGATAAAATTTTGAATTCCATTATTGAAGTTATTAAGGTTAATACTGGCAGCTGTCATCGGTGCACCAGATGCTTGCTGCGTTATCAACCCGTATATGTCAAAGCATACTCCACCAGACCTGTAGTGGACAATAGGAGAATTATTGAATTAGGTATAATTCAACAATAAATGGGGAGCTTGCTACTTATGGAGAAAAATGTGGAAGTAGGTATGAAACTTAGATTGAGATATCTGACTTAGATATTTTATTTAGGTATAGAGTTCCTGAAAGAGTCAGATTCGGCCACCTCCTTCACAATTCTATCGATTTCATCCTCCATCGCACATCTTGTGACCAAACCTTGACTCCGACTCGAGCTAAGACCATCAATTGAAAAGAGTTCTCCATCACTATCTGAGAAGATTATTGATAGCTTCTTATAGAGTTCTGAATAGTCTCTGTTCAGCCACTCTTTGTTTTCGATAAGCTTAAAGTCCTCCAGCCTTGAAATAAAATGAAATAATGAAGATTTTGAGGTTTGTTTGTTTTTACCTTTTACCAGCCATCTTATTCTTAACACCTTCTGAAGAGGTTTTCCTGAGAAAGCATATCTAATATCTTTAATGTCAGTGTTCCTTGGTATTATTCCATGTTCAGTTAACAATCCATACAGGATAATCATATCCTTTTCCAAAGATCTGTTTGCACACCATGTGAATCCTGAAATGAGTACAGGGGACATTGAGGCCAATGGATTTACCATTTCATCCTTAGTTGGCTGGGGAAAGGATGACACATTGCTTCCCGAGTTCATTTTTGGAAGCTTTTTCTCAATTTCTTGATAGTATGAAATCTCACTCCTCAATGTTCTTTTTAATCCCTCCAAAAAATCATTGTAAGAATTCCTTAGGAATGAATTATTAATCCTCTCTGCATCACAATCCATAAAAACAACGATATCTGACTTAAATGTTCCATCTTCGTTTTCAATGATCTTGGCTTCTTGATTCATAAAATACGTAATAATACCCTCCACATAAGCCGCAATACCATTTATGCCCAGAACCTTTATATTCTCCGTAAGCTCATCCCGAACCTTTTGGAACTCCTCCTTAAAAGCACCATAACCAACTCCATTGTAATTCTTATGATTAATAATATAATGGTCAGCCTCTACAATTTCAGGCTCCTTGTATTGCATATCCCAAGCCCGTTGAGCTACTGGATCACCAAAGTCTATGAAGTCGTTATAATCAACAGATATCTTGCCGGGGGAAATGGTGATCTCATTGATTGTTCTTTTTAATGTTTTAAGAGCCACTGTTATTGGTTCCATTTTCAGAACATTTTATTTAACGTATCATCAACAGCATCCTCGTCAAATGATGCCAAGTATGCTTCTGTTAACTTTCCACTTGCTCTTAAAGGTAAGCATTCTTATGTAACAAT
>CALBTS010000864.1 GCA_937968035.1 uncultured Methanomethylovorans sp. | reverse complement strand
AAGGTGGACACAAACCTTTACTGATACGTCTGACCTAAGCCTCCAATCGTCCTCCCCATGTATCCGTGCAGGCGCTGACTTGGGGCTGACTGAAGACTTTGTGGGTACGGCTGTTCCGCAACGGGGCACCCCGGACATCGGAGCCTATGAGTTCGTTAGGGCCGTGCCTGCCGCGACGGCGGCCAGGTGGCAAGCCATGCTCCGGGCACTGAAATACAAAAACACTACTGCATCACCAACGGCTGGCGTTCGCAGTCTAACTACGCATTTAGTCACCCATCTTAATCATAAGTCACCTGATGTGACAAAAACTATAACAATTCCAGAATGAGTTTAATTGCTATATTCAAAAAATGAACGTAGCAAAAAGGACAAAGATGAAGAAAAAAATACTAATTACTTTTGGGTTGTTAATAGTTTTTATCCTTTCCTTTGCTGGCTGGGAGGCTTATGTTCAACTAACTGATCCTGATGGTGCTGATTTAATTGTAGTTCAAGATGTAAGTAATCAGTCAGTTAACGCCTCTGGTCGAATTTCATACTTATTACTTGAAGATCTTGCTGATTTTGTTTTAACTTATCAAACTGCTGCTGATCAAGCTGAGATGGAGGCTGGGACCGAGACCGCAATCAGAAGTATGTCCCCGCTCAGGGTGGCTCAGGCAATTGCGGCGCAGGTAGACACATCAGCACGCACCGTAACGGTTCATGGATCAGTTTCCAGCGGGACGGAAACCTTCTCCCCTGGCATTCACACAATTACAGTTGCCGGAGCTTTCACTTGGGCCTTTGATAACTGGCCTGCCTCTGGCACAAAGGGTATTGTTGAAGCGGACATTACAAATGGCGGTTCTGCTGTAATTTCAGGATGGGATGATGTTTTGTGGGAAGGCGGGGTTCCACCAACACTTCAGACATCTGGACTTGACACCCTAGTTTTTCGATCGCTTGATGGTGGAACTACTGTTTCCGGGTACGTTGCCGGGGAGGATATGAAGTAATGCTGCGCTTCTTATTTCTAATCCTCCTGCTGTTTGCGACAAGCGCACAGGCAGCCACCTATCACATTGATCCAACGGTTGGCACGAGCGGGACCGGGACGGCAGCAAGCCCTTTCAAGCACTGGTCGGACTTGCCGTCCATGTCAGCCGGTGATGACGTGTATTTCAAGTGCGGAACGACCATGACCGCAACTTCCATGATGAGCATCACATGGAGCGGGACCGAGAGCAACCGATCTATTATCGGCGCTTACTGGATGGACGGGGCAACGGCCAAATATGAGCAGAACGGTGACAGGCCAATTATAAGCGGCAACAATTACACGGTGCCCTCATGGGGGAGTTATTCTGGCTTGATCAATGTATCAAAGCAAGACTATATAACAATTGAAAACCTTGAAATCAATAAGTCCGGCGGCTTTGGAATCCAGTTTGCAGGCGACGCTACAACCGGCGAGAACGCCGCTTACTTTATCGCTCGAAATGTCTTTGTGAACCATGCCGGGCGTGGTGGAATCTACTCCAACAAAAACCCGTACAATTACGGCTTGATTGAAGATTGTGAAGTGGCTTATGCTACCTATATACGATACTTGGATAAGGCGGTACAGAACTCTCAAATTTACAGCACAAACTCTCCATATGCCAATATCACGATCAGAAACAACTATGTTCATCACTGCTGGGGTGAGGGTATAGGTTCAACGAGGGTCAGTACGGGCGCGGCATATGACAACTCAGGCTATGCGACGATAGAGGGTAATATCGTTATGGCGACCTACTCCGCCTGCATCTATGTTGATGGCACGGTGCATGACACCTTACGGAACAATATCGTTTTCGGTTTGAGCAGCGCAGCTCTTGGCGGGCTTTGGTATACCGGCGGCTTTGCAAATTCCACATCTGACGGGCGAGACTGGCAAGCAACGGCCCTGGGGATATCAACTGAGGACAGACTTGACGGAGAAGAGTGCGCCTCATATATCTCGGTTTACAATAACCTGATTGTCGGCGCAAAATACGGAATCTATTTGACCCAAGAGATAAGCGGAACCAGTACTGATATTTTAGTTTACAATAACACCCTGATCGGCAATAGATACAACCTACGGGTGCAAAGCGTACTTTCAGATGCCGGAAAAAATCTTGTTGGTTGGAAGTACAAGAATAACGTTCATTTTTCTCCGAGCGATACTATAAGCGAAAACATTCTTGGTGACGCATCTTTCATCGACAGCAAAATTGATATGGATTACAACTCCTGGACCGGCTCAAAGCCGACCTACGCAGGCGGTACCAACGATGCTGTAATTACTGCGACTGATTCAGGGTTTGAAAAAACTTCCGGGTGGCAAGCATTGACCGGGCCTATTGACGCCGCGAATTTTCAGCTCAAATCGACCTCAACCCTGATCGACGAAGGTGTGGATCTGAGCGCGGTTTTCACGACAGACTATTTTGCTGAAACAAGGGGAGCCTCATGGGACATTGGCGCAGATGAGTACGTTCCCCCAGGCGGATTACCGAGCAATACCACCACGGCCCATTACGTGAGCAGTGCACCTACGATTGACGGCACGCTGACCGAATGGGCAAGCATTGATGGCTTTGTGATTACCGATGTGACCACGGGCAAGTCGGGCACTTACAAGGTCGCCTTTGACGGAACCTATCTTTACCTTTCCGGCAGCGTTACCGATACGACGCTCAATTCGACCAGGGAAACACGGGATACCGATGTTTGGAAAGATGATTCTTTCGAACTGATGCTCGGATCTGTAATCGCTACAGATGATAACAAGACGACGACGGATCACAAGCTGACCATGAACATTAGTGGCTACACCAATGACTCCGTGGGCGCAGGAACTACGGCATGGGACACGTCTTGGACACCAACGATAGGTCAGGCTTTTGTGAATACCGGAACGCTTAATGACGCGAGTGCCGACACAGGCTATGCTTTTGAAGCTCGAATCTCATGGGCGGACCTGGGCGTAACAGCTCCGGCAGACGATGACATCTGGCAGTTTGATTTCAGCCAGAACGACCGAGACGATGATGATGTGAGGACATACAACTGGTTTTGGAACTCGGACGGTGGAGACGTGAACAACCCAACAGGTTGGGGCCGGTTGCTTTTTGAAATACCTACCGGTGGTGATCCCGACACCGGAATCATTAGCCTGTACGACTTTGAAAGCGGAGTCTTGACGACAGACTCCGTGGGCACAAACACCTTGACCAACAATGCGACCGTTACAAGTTCAGCAGACGCCCGGCGCGGCTCTGGAAGTGCTGATCTTGAGGCAACATCAAGCCAGTATTTTAGCCGGACGGATGCGGATTTAAGTAGTGGTTTTCCTGGAAAATCAGGAGAGACAAATAAGGACTTCACGGTCGGCGCATGGGTAAAAGCAGAATCACTTGGCGACGCCCAGACGATCATGAGCAAGTATAACGGAGCCGCAACCAACAGGACTTGGCACATGTCAATTCGGGATGATGGCGGCATAAAAAAGGCCATGCTTGGGCTTGGGTATAATAGTGGCGGAACGGAAGAGCTTAAAATCCATGCCTCGGCTTTGTCCGCTGGATCATGGTATTTCATCGCGGCAACCTATGCCGATGCAACCAAGGCCTACTCATTGAGAGTTAGAAACTCTCAGTGTGTGGAAGTGGGAAGCGATCTTGATTCAACTGCAACGCTGGACGCAAACGGGCTGAGCATAACTGATGCTGATTTTAAAATCGGCGCCATTGGTGCGACGGTGCAGTTTTTCGACGGTCTGATTGATTATGCTTTTGTTTATAACGAGGCTTTGAGTGAGAGTGAGATCGAGGCGCTCTGTGGCACAACCAGACGCAGCCGTGGAGCTGCAATGATGATGGGATGGTAAGATGGCAAAACGATTTTTGATGGTACTGGCAATCGTGCTTCTGGCTGCGGTTTCCTGGGCCGCTGAGGTGACGCTCACGTGGGACATGGACGTTCCGGTGAAGCAGTTCAAGATCTACTATGGCACCATAGCCAGCAGACCCAGCAAGACTATCCTGACCGACGGCGACGTGCGGCAGATCACCATCAGCGGACTGAAGGCGCAGACATACTATTTCTTCAAGGCGACGGCGATTCACCTCGATGGATCGGAGTCGAGTTTTTCAAACGAGGTCGGGACATTCGTTGAGGCGACAAGCCCGATCGGATTAAAAGAGGCCGAACAAGCGAGATAAGGAGATCCAAAAAATGAATTATCATGTGCTTACTCAAGATGATCAGCAGAAATCCATTAGTGTTATTTTCCATATTCCGGTCCCGTCTACCGGCACAAATCAAGCTGGCGTAACTTGGCGAGATGCCGTGGTGAAAGAGCAAGGTGGAGCTGACGCAATCTCATCTGCACTTCCGGATATCAGTACTGAGGAGTTAAGTGCAATGAAGTCCGGGGCATTGATCGAGGTTCAGCGGACTGTGTATTTCAGCACTCCAAACATCACGAACGCTCAGAGAGTTATTGAGATCGGCCAGTTTTACAATGGCCTTAAAACCGCGCTTGTTGCTGAAAAAACCGTGAAGCTTGCCTTTATGGGCTATGCTGCAAACGTGGCGTAAGGAGCGAACATGGCAACTGAGGTTTTAATTAAGAACGGGACGCCGATTGTCTGGGCGAATTCCGGTGAGTATGGGGATTCTCCGTATACCAGGACGCACCAGATTGATCTTGGTGGACTTGCGAACAATGCAATGAGGCAGGGAGCCAAAGCTGATTTTGGTGCTACCCGGGCGCGCGACTGGGCCATTTTCTTAGGGATTGAGCTTGATGTTGATCTGAGTGCTGCCGGAGCGGTGTATCTGTATTTTTCGTCATCCCCAAGCGCTACGGCAGGGACCGGAAACAAGGGTGGTGCATCTGGTGTCGATGAGGCGTATACCGATGGTGTAAATTCGCCGAAGGAGAACCTGGATCCTGTTGGCACACTTCATCTCCCGGCAACTTGTGACGACGACATTCTTTATTCTGCAAGAATCGGTATTTACACGCCGGTGGAGCGGTATGCATCGCCTGTTTTGCTAAACGCTTCAGGGCAGGCTTTTGAAGCAACAGCGGATCTTATCTATATTGCCGCTATACCGATTATCGACGAGATCCAGAATACATGAGCCGAATTCAACTCGCACAACCGAGTTTTGCAAATGGCTATGCCCGCAGCCGTGGCGAGTCCGCACGTCCGGACTTGTGGCCGGATCATGCTTGGGTGCCTGCGTTTGGATGTCAGGGATCGACGCTGTTTGATTTATGTGGCCATATAAACGCTGAATCTATAACATCCCCGGCGTGGTGCGTAAATGGTGTAGGTGGAACAACTTTTAGAATTAAAAGTGAATTATATGCGTTAGATAATTATAGTTTTATATGGTCTGGTATTATCAATGGGTATTCTTTGGTTATATGTTCAACAGCTCCATCTGTAACAGTATTGAGAGGAGTTACAGATGGGTTTGCGATAGATATATTTTCATTTGAGCTCAGCTTTTCAACGCAAAACATATATCTAAAATCTCAGAGTTATTATGATTTGTATAGACAACCAAATCATGTCCATATTGGTATTGTTAAGACGGGTCTATC
This sequence comes from uncultured Methanomethylovorans sp., assembly GCA_937968035.1. GTDB lineage: Archaea > Halobacteriota > Methanosarcinia > Methanosarcinales > Methanosarcinaceae > Methanomethylovorans. The sequence continues at coordinate 350 of CALBTS010000864.1, read as the reverse complement.
TGCTAAAATGTTTATCAATGGGGTAGAAACTAATTATAGACTCAAACAGGATGGCATAGGAACCATCACAAATTCTGGCGACTTTGCAATTATCGGCGATGGTTATCCAGTTTTTAATGGTTGTGCCCAACTATCTGGATTTTGGCCGGTAATGACCGATGCGCAGATTTATGATTTATATAAAGACCCATACCTCCCATTCCGCCGCCGCTTGCCGGTGTTTTACTCTGTGCCAAGTGCGGGGGGTGAGAATTATTCATTAACTCTTGATGGGAGTTCTTATGAGATTTCAGGGACTGCTTCTCAGTTAATTAAAGCTACTATTTGTGGATTAGCAACAACTTCTTATG
>CALBTS010000863.1 GCA_937968035.1 uncultured Methanomethylovorans sp. | reverse complement strand
AATTTTCGAAAAAAATAATTATGCTGGTAGCAATTCTTTTTATCGGGGTTTTTACTTGTTTTGTCCTATTAAAGTCACCGATAAAATCATTAGCCTCCGCAGCAATTCCAAATAACGAAGACGCAAAGCTTATTCAGGAAGCTATTGAGTATAGTTACGTGTTAGAAAGCGAAGCTGCAACTACCTTTGATACCTCTAACTTAATAAAAGTTTTCGTAGATGATCAGAGAGGGGCTGAATTAAGTCAAGAGCAACTTGCATTTATGCAAAAAGTCACGAATCAACCCAACACCAGGTATTTTGGGTATCTGACTTACAAAACGGCCTATTACAATTGGTGGGCAAATGGAGCAATCCAAATGGAGGAACTACAATCAAAGGCAATAAATGAAAATCGGCCAATTACAAAAGAAGATATACAAAAAATCATCGAAGCAAGTGCTGGATTAATCCCACCGTCAAGGTCTGAGGGTGATGAGGACAAGCATTTGATAAGATTCCATAGTCTGACAATCAGTGGAGATGTCGCAACTGTTACCTATGATGATGGACCACGCACAAATGAGTCAACACTAGTGAAAATCGAGGGATCTTGGTATATTGCAGGGAATACAATATTGTCTTTACACCCTTAATATCGGCTTAATAGTAGGTAGCTCGTCAGGGTAGGGGAAGTAATCCTAACGAGTTACCTTATCTGAGAGGAGGCGGTGTCTCTGATGTTGTTGCCATATGTTCGGTCTCTCGCTTGGGAGTATTACCCGTCCTGTCACCCAGGTTACATTTTGGAAGACAGACCTCACCAAAAAGGTCTCTTTAACAATTGTTTTTTTTAAAAAACATTCCTAGAAGGCTATCCAAAGCTGAACTTAGCTGGATTTCTCTAATTAATCTTGGGTTGAGGTTAACAATTTGAGAAGCAAAATAGATTTCATTTAATACTATTTCACTCAAGTCAATTTGTATTTCTGTGTAAAATTGTAACGGACTTGGCGAATACGCACTCTAATGAATCTGACTATTGAAGGTATGCGCGTCTTCTTCATGGCGTACTCCGTTACCAGAAGGCCTTCAGTTACAGGTTGAAAGTTCAATCACACTGCAACGGTGCGGATATAAAGGGTATATATTTGCAAATGGCATTCGGCTTGTTATGTGGATTTATAATAGCAATAAAAATTAGTTCCAGTTTGGTCATCTAAGTTGTATTATCCCGGTAACGTTAAAACTACCATTTGCTTGGTTTCGGAAAACGAATTGTTTTGTATTCAAACAGAGTATGCGGCGATGTAGCAAACACTCCCTTACAAAGCCTTGCGTGAAAGGAAACTCCCAGTACGCTGTCGGTCAAATCAGCCCATCTCTGCGGCTCAACGTAGCGGATAGTTTTGCGGGCGCAAATCCAGCGTCCCATCGTTCTTGCGCCTGCAATGTTAAATGAGGCTCTGTGTATACTCGTATTCTTCGGTGTAGTAAAATTGATCAAGCACAAACTTATTCTGCCATATATCCAATCCAGCCGACAAAATCGCAATATGGTTTATTCTTGTTTTTATATACCTAGATTTATCTCTTTTTCTGTCCTTTGATCATTCGGCAGATTCTTTTCTCTCCCAGTTGTTCGACGCAATCTTTCACGAATGGAGGTCTTTTGCTCGACACCGTCGTGTCTGTCTACATGATGTTGAACTTGCACCCGACTGTCCTGATCATCAATGTCAACCCGCTCCGGA
>CALBTS010000862.1 GCA_937968035.1 uncultured Methanomethylovorans sp. | reverse complement strand
ACCACCGAGATCTACACTCTTTCCCTACACGACGCTCTTCCGATCTATCATGTCATAATATTCAATGTCAATTTCTTTAATGATGCTGAGTTTTTTTAAAGCATGGAGGTTAAGGATGGATGATGTACGCATTTCCTGTACTGGTATATTCTTTTGATAATACAAGTCATAGATTGGGTTGTATGGGATGTTGAAGTCATGTATAAACTTCCAGTCGTCTTTATCGTACCAGTCGTATATAGGGTAGAAGTTCATGTTACCCTTACCTGTTCCGCGACTGCTCCATGGGATATTCTCAATACCTTCCCTGGAAGTTACAGCGACATATCTTCTGAGACTTTCATTCGCCCTTAAGCCAAGTATAAAAGCACAGTTATTTATCTTCTGTTCAGCATAAAAAGAGGCAGATATCTTGCGGATAAGACTGCTTTTCTTAGGCATTTTCTTTGTCATGTCGTGATGATAGCAGTCTGATGGGAAAGGTCTAACGTTCTTACTTTCCTCTTTTGCCCATACCTCAATTACTCTATCATCAAGGAATGTTACTTTACGCCACATTCTGGGACAGACCCAATAAAACTTCAAATATTTATCCCGATATTGCTCACGTATTTTCTCAATAAACTGAATTGTTGTATTATTCTCAAACTCTTGATCAATAAAAATGATATTGAATTTACGGCCCAATTTTTCAGCGTAAAGAAAAGCAAGGAACAAAACACAGGTACTATCCTTACCCCCTGAGAAATTAATGAATATGCGTTCATCCGGGTAGTTATCGAATATATATTTGAGCCGGTCATTTGCAGCGTCAAACACATTCAATTGATTATTATATAGTTTTATCGGTTCTTTCTTCATAATTCCTTCAGAATTTCTTTAACGGCTTTTGATTTAAAATAATCAAGGAGGTTTTGTTTTTTCTCTATGTTTTTGTTTATCATGGATTCGAGACCGACGTTGCCGGTAAGATCATAGTAGATACAATTATTTTTTTGACCCTTTCGGAATATTCGACCTTCTGCCTGTATGCGTTCAGCGTAGTTCCATGTTTTATCAAAGAATACGCAGACATTATTTTCCTGCAGATTTAAGCCATGAGCATGTTTTTGATAAGAAAGAACCATCACGCCTGGGAACCTTTTAGAAACTTCAACAGCACTGATAACATATTTTGTAAATACAAGGATATTAGCATTTTTATTAGCCGCCATCAGATTGTTGAGGATAGAGAATTTGTCTTCTGTGCAAGAGTAAAGATGTTGCATTTTTTGTGTAAGTTCTAGAAATATGTTGTTATTCATTGCAAGCAACTTTTCATCGTCAAGATATTTCTCTTTAAGGCGATAATATTCCTGTTTAATATCTTCGTCTATCTCATAACTGCAATCATGATACTGCTTTTGCACCTCAATTTCGAGATCACATTCATAAACATAATGACCAATCAGAGAATACAGATAGTCAACATTATGGTATTTAGTAATGAATTCCCGTGAGAATGATTTATGCCCGAATCTTTTTGTGATTCTGGTCCATTCGCAGAAAGTATTTTTAAATTCCGATATTCCCATGTTTAGAATTTTAGGACTTAGGAATTCCATCTGTGCCCATACGTCTAAAAGATTTCGGGAAATAGGGGTGCCATTTAAAATCAACTTATAGGTAGAGAATTTACTAAGTTCAATAATTCGTTTTGTGCGCTTTGCCTCCCAGTTCTTTATCTTTAGACTTTCATCCACAACGATAAACGGGCATTTGAATGTTTGTATTTTTTCGTATAGCGTCAAATAAGTCCGATGACTGCTACTAAGCGTTTCTATCCCGACAATTTCGAGTTTAGACCAGAGCCATCCGTTCTGATCAGGATCTTCGACAGCCCACTTTTGTAGTTCTAGCTGTAAATTCCTTTTAGTTTGAAAAGGAGTAAGCCAAAGGATATAGTCACATTCAGAGACTGAACGTATAAGTTCGTAAGCAGTTCTGGTTTTCCCGGTACCCGGTTCCATAAAAAGCGCGCCGACCTTGTATCGGCGCAGCTTATCTATTGCTGTAAGTTGATTATCGAATAAGGTTTGCATCTGGTTCTTTGTTTACTGGTTCAAGTTTTTCTGGTCTGTGTCTTTCAACTATAACAGATTGATATTCGCGCCATTCTTTAGTTACTTTATTGACGATAAACTGTCTTATTTTTCTTTTGCATTGGAAAAGATGGCTGTAGTATGTAGAGATGTAGATATGAGAACCAGTATCATCGAAATACCAACCATCATAAATGCGTCTGCGTGTTCGATTTTGAGTAACAACAATATAATTATCTTGGTACTCAATGCTATGATATTTCACAGCATTAGCCGAAACAACTATTTCGTTATCATTCAACATATGGATCAATTTCTAAAATTGATATTATACCTTCTAGTACCTTCTGATGCCACTCTCTCATCTCATAATGATTAATAGCATACTTTATTCTTTGTATTGCATCTTGTCTTTCGGGCTTACTGCAACCTGCAAATTTTGCCAATGATAATAAATTAGTCCAATTAGTATGCGCATTAGTCATTTCAATTGCAGTTTTTGTAGTTAATTCACCAACAATTTTATTTAATTCATTTGTTTTCATCTTTCAAGTTCTTTTAAAGGTTCAACATTATTTATTTCAATTTTTTCGGGAATGTGTTTTTCAATTTTGATATCAGGCAGCATTCGTCCAGTGTCCTTATCAAACCATGCGGTTTTTTTTGCGCTGTATTGTAATTCCTTTTGTTCGAGTATCCAGCTGCTGATCCAGTGAGCTTCTGATTTCATAACGTCGTAATCTTGGCCGAATATCATACTGGCCGGGATTATGGCAGTACTGCCGTCAAAGGCAGTTGCCTTGTAAGCCTTGTCAGAAATACTGACAAGACTTTGTAGGCGAACGGAGTGGCATTTAATTCTCATGATGAATAACACTTAAAATTATTTCTCTAATTTTATTTCTATTTGCATATATAATTTTCTGAAATTGTTCATTGTACTTCCAAATTTCACGCTGTGCTTTTTCCTGATTTTCTTTTTTTGATAAATACTCTTTGTACTCTTTACTGTTTTTTGATTTATCAGGACGAGGAACCCATGTATTTTCAATATCAGGTTTCAAGCATTTTTCTATTTCTTTTATTTCTAATTGTAAATCATGAATTAATTTAAATGTTTCATCTGAATAATCAACTTCTTTAACGCTGAAATATCTGTCAGCATCAGCACAAGTTGCTATTTTCCAGTAATTCATGTCCGTTGGATAATCTCTGCCTCTTGGATATATCAAACAACCATAATACTGTTCATTTGCATAAATAAAAACAGATGGTTGGTTGGCTCGATACTCTGTGCTAATTATTAATGTTGCTTTCATATTCTTTGCCAGTTATTTAACCGGTGGCACCCCGGGGGTTTGGTTAAACAATGGTACAAAGATAAAGTGAAAGTCTGAACCAAACAAGACTTATAAAGATTATTTTTTATGTTTAAAAACATAAATACAGCAGACCGCCCAAAATGTTGATAGAAAATAATAAGTGAGGAGGCACATTTTGGGCGGCGCCCGGGTATAACATTATAAATGAATTGATTGTAAAATTCAATAGGATTGAAAATCAGCCGTTAAACTTTTGCTTACTTTTTATAAAAGTAAGTTTGTTTGAAAAAACAGATCGGAAGAGCACACGTCTGAACTCCAGTCACCGAATCCGATATCGTATG
>CALBTS010000861.1 GCA_937968035.1 uncultured Methanomethylovorans sp. | reverse complement strand
TGAGGATAGAAAAACCATAATGAATGAAGACAGGAGTGCCGGAAGGTAAATTAACTTGCTTTGGCTATTTGCGAATGAAGGCCCATAGCCCCCAAAATAAAAGATAAAATGAAAAATTACAGCTAATACATAGCTAATTAATATCAATTGCCTCTTACTGAACATAATTGATTTCTCTCAGTATCTAACTTTTTGCCTTGAAACCAGTTGTGACAATGTACAGTCCTTCTACTTTACCCATATTCCTCCCTTTTTCCTGTTTACAACCATGTGATAATGTATTGGTGCCAGGATATATCCGTTGAAACTCGCAAGAATTGCTCCGATAAAAATTGCATATACACCAACTTGAAAATACTTTATTAATACCAAAACCACTACCAGATAGAGCAAAGGGCTTATAATGCTGGTGATAAACTGTATCCTGAGGGCACTGATCCCATTCAGGAACTGAACGTATTTACCTCCGTATATCATTACATTGTAATAAATAAAACCCCATAAAGACAAGGAAAATACTATGCTGACCTTCCCTTCTCCTAACCACAACCTGTAAAAGGTAGCTGAAAAAAGCAACATGATCAATGTGCCAAACAGCATCAGCACCCCGAGCTGGTTATATCTCCTGATGCCATTTTTAATCCATTGTATGTCATTCTTCTGATATGCCTCCGTGGATGCAGACCAGAAGGGAACAAGAAAAATATTGAAAATCATGTACGGAATACCAAAATACTTGTATACAACATTATAGGCAGTTACATCGGCTGTCCCGAAATTCCTCGCAATGATTATGTTTGCCGTCTGATACTGAACTATTGCCGCAAGCTGAATTACAAAAAACTTGAGACCCAGATTGAAGAGATCCCTTGCATAGGAGAACCTTATCCTTGACAGCGACGGACTGTATTGCTTATACTTTCCGCTAAAGAAAACAAAATTGGCACCAATAAGGACAACCAGTGGAGAAACACACAATGCAAGCCCTAGCTTGACAAGAGATCCCTGAGTGGTTCGGACAAGAATGAGAATAATCAACAGGGATAATATCTGCCCTGAAAGATCTATCAATGATGACCTGGCAGGATATTGATCAGCAAGCAGTATGGTTGTAATAATCCTGAAGACAAATGATATACAGAAATATGTGAAAACAATTATGGCCAGTGTTGTAACATCCGGCCTCATGGCCTCTGAAACATTCAAAATCCTTGACCAGTCAAGAAAATTATTGGCAACCAGGAATATAACCCATACACCCGAGAAAATTATCGCCAGGATACCATAGGTGGTACTTACATAGGTCCTGGCCAGTTCATCATCACCCTTTGCCCTGGCCTCCGCAAACCTGTTCCTGAGCCCCTGGGTCAGCCCAACATCAAAAAATACAAACCAGCCTACAATGGAACTCATCGTTAGCCAAACCCCATATGTCGAAGAATCAACATAGTTAAGCGTTATCGGCAATGTGACAAAACTGATAGCGATGCTGACTCCCTTTATGAGCAATGAGCTGACTATGTTCTTTTTCGCCCTTACGCTTCTCTCATGCCCTTTTGTGATAAAACGGAGTAAATATTGAACCGGCTCTGAATTAAGAATATTCATGTATATGGAATAGGGAATTATTAAACAAACTATAAAATTTGACGAATCGTGTATGGGATAATAATTTTTCTGTTTAATTTGAACTCTGCTTTTTGACTACACTTTAATGTAACAAAAAGCGTCATTCGTCGTAAAAAAAGGTATGTTAGTCAAATTATAGGATACGTTCGTCATACGAATAAGCTTTTATGAAGACCACTTTTTCTCTTATTTTCCTGGCCTTAAGCTCCTTTGCTGCTGCAACTGACTATTATGTGAAAAACGGAGGCAATGATCTTGATTCGGGAACATCAGATGCAAAGATCGGAAGAGCGTCGTGTAGGGAAAGAGTGTAGATCTCGGTGG
>CALBTS010000860.1 GCA_937968035.1 uncultured Methanomethylovorans sp. | reverse complement strand
TCTATGATCACATTGGATGAACTGCTTCCCACGGACATTCCCATACTTTGTCCGGAAGAAGAGGTTCCTGCATTTATTGCCGTTTTCCTGCGGATCCCAAAAGCTTCTATAGTAGGAGAAGTTTCCTTAACTGGCTCACTAACACCAATACCTGTCCTTATATTGAATTCCTTTGCCACATCATCAGAAACAGGTATTCTTTCCCTTAAATTCCTTTGCAGTGCTGTGAGCAGCTGCTGTAATTTGAAAACATCTATATCCTTTTCAACTTCAATAGATGCTGTCACAGCTTGATAGAAGCTTTCCGAACTGGCAATAAAGCTGTCCTCTGCAGCATAAAAAGCATCAAGCGTACCTTTTCTGCTGTGGAAAGTATCGAGTCCGGATGATCTGACCTCTGGAAGCAGGTTATTGATATTTGTCCGCAGGTCTCTTAGAAGAGATGTGGTTTCCATGTCATGCCTGCTATAACTTTTCCTGATAAGTCCATCTACAACATTATATGCCTGTTCCAGCTGTTCCTGGACGATCTTCCGGTTCCTCATCCGCAGTTCAGACGGATCCTCGACTGCTGTCATATCTGCACTCACTTCTTAGATGCATTATCATATAGATCCAATATGGTCTTTAAAGCTCATTCTTCGCCTGTATTTACTTCTCTTTTGAGTATATCCGCAAAAGCATCTGTTTCTCCTGTACGCATGACCTGGTCTTTTGCCGAAATGTACCAGCTTATAATAGAAGGTTTCCTCTGCTTTATCGCCTGTCGGAAATCCTGCATCTTTATTTTACGTGGATCTCCTCCTCTTAGTGCTTCACCCAGCGGAATATCTGCAGCTTCTTTGCAGATCGCAGAGATGTCCGCACCGGAATAAGATCCTGTGATGCGTGCAAGTTCCTGCACATTCACGTCCTCTGCAATAGGCCTTTTTTTAAGCTGTATGCCGAAAATGGCGACCCGTGCTTCCAGATCAGGCTCCGGGATGAACACGAGTTTGCTGAAGCGTCCTGGCCTTCTGAGAGCCGGGTCTATAGCCCATGGTTCATTTGTTGCAGCAAGCACAAGCAGATCGTCATGGGAAGTATCGACACCATCCATCTGCGCCAGCAATTCATTCACCACACGTTTTGCATAGTCTTCGCTTTCACTGCGGCGCACGGCAATGGAATCTATCTCATCGAAAAAGATGATAGCCCTTTCACCATTTCTGGCAGTATCGAATACCTGCTTTATGTTCTTCTCCGAAGCCCCCACCCATTTGCTTACTATGCTGCTGGTCTTTACACTTATGAAATCAGCACCACATTCCTTTGCCGCAGCCTTGGCCATCATGGTCTTTCCACAGCCAGGAGGACCGTATAGCAATATACCTTCTCCTGCTTTCTGACCATACATCTTGTACAGTTCCTTATGGGTGAAGGGATAGATGATAGACTTCCTGATCTCTTCCTTAACGTTCTCAAGGCCTCCGATGTCAGCAAATCCCACATCCGGAATCTGCTTTAGAAAAAGGTCCTCTTTGGAGAGGGAACTCTCATCAGCATTACCTTTCCTGCCTTCCGGACCGGAATACTGTACCTCTGTCTGCCTTATGGACTGTGCTCTTTCCAGCAGATGTTCCGCCAGATCCCGCTGGATGTTTCTGTCTGTGGCGTCTGTAGCTGTTTTAGACGCTTCATTGTACAGCTTGGCAGCCTTGAGATACAAGGTACGCGCTCTTTCCAGCTCCCCGGAGTCTTCCAGCTCCTTTGCCACTCTGGCATACCCACGCGCCTCTGCAGCCATGGAACTTGATGCAGCCAAGTTAGCACCTCTATTCCGCAAAAATTATCTATTATTTGCTTTCAGAGAGCTCTGACTCTATCTTCTTCGAAAGCTTGTCCTCTGATGCCTTTTCACCACTAAGTTCTGCAAGCAGTTCAGACCGCAGGGCATCCTGCATCTCGCTCAGTTCAGTATTCCCGCTCATCGCAACATCCATAGACGAGGTCATCATACTGGTGGCGGTGTTGACCTTCTCCATGGAGGTACGGATGTTCGTGATAGCACTTTCAAGTTTATTTGTATCGAATCCTAATTGTTTCTGCCACTTGCCCAGGTCCTGACCGATCTCAACGACTTCCTTAAGTCCTGTCTGCATTTCTATCACATCGGTCATGGACTGTGCCATTTCCACCATGCTGCCAATGGTATTGACCTGCCCGTCCACCAGAGAATAGCGTCTTGAGGCCACCCTGAACTCCCTGTCGTTACCTTCAGCAAGAGCATTCTTTGCGTCATCACGGGCTTTATTTTTCTTTTTGGTCAGTTCTTTCTCCCTGGCTGACAGTCTTTGTTCTGAAATGGCCAGTTTGGTCTTGAGCTCATCAGGTGACACCTTCTTGAAAGGATTGTTAAGTTCCACTTATATGACCTCCTCCATTTTCATCTGTTTGGCATATCTAATGCACAGTTTCAGTGCTTCAGACTTATTGATAGCCAGGCCGGAATTCACCAGTTTTTCAAGATACTGGTTAATATCCTCAGAAACCCTCGCACTCACAGGATATGATCTGTTCATGTTAACCCCATTGTGGAAGTTGCCATTTGTCACAAATGTTTACCATTTAATACTTTGGAAAAACCATATATATAATCTTTACCCAATATTCATTAAGGAATAGTGTGGGGGCGTACAAATGGCCTTCAAATGGAAAAGGCAACCTGATGAGTTAGCTAGAGTAGTTCCAAAGAAGAACGTGGATGGTTTTTTCAGAAAATCTGTGGTCCTTTCTCCCAACGAAAAAGGCGTGCTTATCAAAGAAGGGGAGATAGAGGAAGTCATTGAGAGCGGCAAGCTTAGCGTAGGCGGGTTGTTAAGTCCCGGTACTATCCGCAAGGATGTGGATGTTGCACTTATCGATACATCTCCCAAGGACCTGCAATGGAAATGTCCAAAACTCTGGACAGCAGACAACCAGAGCGTATCGTGTAGCGGCGTGCTCAGGTTCAGGGTAATGGAGATAACACGTTTATTCCAGATGATCTTCGCCTATACTACTTCTGATAAAGATGGTGAGAGGGGGTTGAGCGTACAGGATGTCTACAAACGCCTGGAAAGCGAGGCCATCACACTGGTGCTGGAGCCGGAGGTCAGGACCGAGAACATAGAAAATATCTATGGCAACAGGGAACTGCGCATGCGTCTGGAGAACGAACTGGAGATGAAGCTGCGCTCCACATTAGAAATGTGGGGATTGGAGATGCTCAGGTATACGGTACAGTGGGACCTGGGATCATATGGCAGGGTCATGGAAGCAACCAACCAGTTCCAGACCGAGGAAGAGCTTGCTGAGCTCAGGACACTGGGCGAGGAAGGTAAGTACGAGCGTGTTGGCCGTGTAGATATTTCACAGGTGCGGGCGGCACAAGCTCCTACTGCTGTAAGAACAGAATTCGTTCGTGAGGAACGTCTGAAGGAGGAACAAGCCCGGTTGGAAATTGAAAGGCTGCGGCACGAGACCGATCTGAAAGAGGCCTTAGACGCTATAGCACTAAAGGAACAGCTGCACATCTCAAAGGCAAAAGGAATGCGTGCCGAGTTTGAGGTCGAACAGGATATGAAGGACAGGGAGCATTACCGGGATATGGACTATATCAGTGCCGTTACCGGAGCAGGCGGTGCAGATGTGGCCAAGACCATAAGCGAGGGCAGAGAGTACGCGAAACTGTCATCCGAGCAATTAGAGGCTCTGGCCAGGGTCAAACAAAGCGAGGTGCTGGCAAAGGAAGACAAAGTGGCTTTCATGATGGATGTGGAGGACAGAGAGCGTGCTGATGCCTACAGGAGGCATGAGCTGGATGCAGGATTAATGGGCGCTGCAAGTTCAAAAGGCAGTTCCACGGTGAAAAGATGTTCTGGCTGTGGCTCCACTATTCCTGCAGAGGCGAGTTTCTGCAGCCAGTGCGGAAAGAAGCTGGAATGACCAGAAAAGGATGTGGCGTATGCGAACTAACAAGTTCTTTTGCTATGCATTGCTGCTCTTACTGTCGCTACTTGCAATTCCTTTGGCAAGTTCAGCCGAAGATAGCATTCCTTTGATGGAATACACTTACTATGAGGTAGCTGATGGTTATTTTCTTAATGTGAACGAGGTGGATACGTACAGTAATACTGTGGGTATTTCGGTCACTTATGGCAGCAATGTGCTCCTTAACCAGTTCTACAGCCCTGGAAACCATTTTTCATATAAGGATGGTACTGTCAGCATTGATTTCGATATCGATAGCCTCTACACAGATGCCTATTACTTAGACTATGTTGTAATTTCCAATATAGAGGTCAGCACTGGAGGAAATACCGGTTCTATTGCTGTGAGCACATCTCCTCCAGGGGTGGAGGTGTATCTGGATGATTACTATATGGGTACAACAGGTTCTGACTATTTCTGGATATATGATGTGCAGGAAGGCACCCATACCATCGGACTTTCCAAGATAGGATACCAGAGTGTGGGTGAGAGCATCTATGTTTATGCAGGGGAGGTATATTATTATCCCCGTACACTTTCAACGGTCACTGATACTTATGGAACAGGATATAGCGATACTTCTTCAAATGGTGATCCTATGCCAGGTCTGTTAATCATCCTCGCTGTTATACTTGTTCCTTTGTTATTCATAGTACTCCTGCTGAAAAGCAAGAAAAAGGGAACTAAGGAGAAAAAGACAGTGACACCTGTGGTGATAAATAAAGTTACAGAACCTGCACCTGCGATCGTTCAATCCGGTCCTGTAGTTTCTCGATCCCCGCCTCCCGTCAAGGTACAGGAAAAGAAGCCTGAAGTTGTCACTAAACCTCCTGTAGCTGTCAACAATGGAATTCCCATTGCTGTGAAATCTGCATTCCAATATACTGGTGCGTCTATCCAGTATAAGGTAAAGGTCGAGAACCTTTCCGCAGAACCCATAGGTGATATAAAGGTAGG
>CALBTS010000859.1 GCA_937968035.1 uncultured Methanomethylovorans sp. | reverse complement strand
CATTTCTGGGCATAACAACTGCTCAGACAATTCTCTTTGCGGTGATAGCAGACCTAAGCCTTCAGCGTACTGTTACTCTCGAGGGACTTGCCAAGCATTTCGACTGCAGCGTACTCAGGCTGGTGACATTCATGAAGGAGACGGAGAACCTCGAAAAGAGGGGATTTGTGAAACGCCTGATACGACGGAGGGGACGGCGGCCTTCATACAACGACATCGGTTTTACCGTCCCGGCATTTGTCATTGACGCCCTCCTCCAGGGAGACGCTGCAAAGCTAGAGGCTGCCACAAGGTTTGACCTGCCTGCATTTCTGAAGCAGGTTACCGATCTTATCGACGAAAGGGAAGAAAACACTATAAGCACTTCACAGGTCCTGGAGGAGGTTGGTTTTCTCATCGCTGCCAACAAACAGCTTCCTTTTGTCAGTTATGTCGATAGTGGTCTGAAATCAATACTCAGCAAGTGTGCCGTCTTCGCCTTTAGCTTTGTGAGGCTCAAGGGACAGTCAAGTGTCGATTTCGAAAGCTTTGCCAACTCCCTTTTTGATGACCTGAGCCAGCAGCTCGAATTCTGCCAGGAGCTGGCATCGGGCAGGCACGAACTGGTTAAGACCGGTTTTATTAAGCTCATAGCCTCGGAGTTTGACGGCGAAAAGAGTGCCTCGCTCTCCCTAAGGACAGCCAGGGAACTGTATCACTCTTACCCCAACCTTCTTAAACCGGAGAATGACAGATCCGGACTGATTGATTACAAATCGCTTAAAAATAAGAACCTTCTCTTCTGTCCCGAATTGCAGGAGCAGCTTGATCTGCTTGAGGATATAATGAGACCCGTGAAGTTCAGGTCGTACTGCAGGCAGCTGAAGCGGAACGGCCTTAGCAGCGGCATCACAGCGGTCTTCTCCGGTGAACCGGGAACCGGGAAGACCGAAGAGGTCTATCAGTTGGCACGAAGGACAAAGCGCAGCATAATGATGGTTGATCTCTCACAGATGCGAAGCAAATGGTTTGGCGAGAGCGAAAAGCGGGTCAAGCAGGTTTTCGACGATTATGAGGCCATAAGGAAGGCTAGTCCTGTGGAGCCCGTTCTTTTCATCAATGAGGCCGACGGACTGCTGACCAGGCGCATCGACCTGAGTGCCAGCAACGAGTCATCGGACCGCGTGACCAACACAATGCAGAACGTACTCCTGCAGGCCCTGGAGAACTTCGAGGGGATCCTGATTGCCACCACCAACCTGACCGGCAATCTCGACAGGGCTTATGAGCGAAGGTTCAGCTTCCGTCTCAACTTTTCAAGGCCTGACAAACACATCAGGGCATCCATCTGGAAAGAGAAGCTGCCAGACTTGACTCATGAGGAAGCACGCCTGCTGGGTGAAAGGTTTGAGATCTCAGGAGGGGAGATAGACAATCAGGTAAGGCAGGTACTTCTGAAGAAAGTGCTAAACAAAACTGATGCACTGTACTCAACGTTAGCACAAAGCTGCAGGGAAATACATAGTTTTACATCTAAAAAGAAAGTAGGATATGGCAATTAAACATTTGGTTCCGAAAAGGTAGTGTTCCAATCAGTGTGTCCGGAGTAGCAGGTCTTCATCGAAGTAATACGTCATACAATTAATCTTGCCAGATTAACAGCGATTTATTCAATCTTATAAGATCAGAACATCAATGAGACTGACAGGATCAATTCCTGGTATGTATCTGAATAATTACCATAATACTGCGAGTCAGATAAATTGCCCAGGTACAGACTTTTGCCAACATTAAACTGAATGTGATTGATGCGTAATCCACCACCATACTCATAAGTTACGGGCAATGAAAAAATGTCAAAATCCGGATTGGTTAGAGCATTGAGCCCAACTCCTCCGTAAACGAAAATATTAAACCATTTTGAAAAATTCAGACGATATTCCAAATGCAAAGGGACATAGAGTGAATAGGCATCAAAACCATAATCAAAGAATTCAAGATTAGAGATATTATTAGAATATCCCAAGAAATTGATTCCGGTATTAATGCCAAAACCATATTTAAACAATGGTTCAGCCTTCAGTCCAAACTGAATGACATCCATAGTATGGTAATAATCAAATGTCTGTTGTGAATATCCCAAAGTCAATCCCCAGGTATCGTGTGTTTTCGGGCAATTAAAACATTCATTTGCATTGCCTGGAGATGCTGTTTTTTTAGGACTGCTTAATTGTTGAGATTCAGAACCTGTTCTGGCAGATTGTTCAATATTAATTCTCACTTCTTCGTCTCCCGCGGTAATCTTAAACCAGGCTTTACGGCTTGTGAAGGTTGGATTTGAAAATACCGTTACTGTAAAATAGTTTTTGTAGGGCTTAACGATACACCACAAGGGGATATAGCCATAAGGAACAGAATATTTACCTGCGTCTGAATGCACTTTTATTCGTTCGCTGGTTCCACCGTTAGAGCTAAAATACAATGTAGTTTTTGATACGGTTAAATTTGTTGCCTGTTTTTCCTTTTCTTGCGTTATCCCTTCGCCTGCGTTGATACGTGCTTGAGCATCATCAGGGTCAATGCCTGCTTTTATCAGGTTTTGGCGGCGTTGTTGTTGAACTCCGTATTTATTGTTCCTTATATCTGCAAGTTCAGCAGCCGTGGCTTTGCGTAATTTTGGCGGATTAAGTGCATTATCGCACTTCCCAATTTGTGATTGTGCGTAGTTGTCTTTTGGGTTACTGTCTAAGACCTTTTGATATTCTTCTTTGGCGGTTTTATAGTTTTTGACAGAAAATGCCTGATCAGCATATTGAATATGCTCGGCACACCACCTTGCCCGAGTGAGTTTAATTTCGGCAATCTGTCTGTCTTTACCATTTGCATTTTTGAAAGCATTATCGTAATGAGTTACGGAACAATCGTAATCACCATTGGCAAAACAGCGGTCGCCGTCTTGAATGTAAGTCTGGCCTGTCGCTGACATTGTGCTAACAACGGCAAAGAACAGAACGATAAATTTTTTCATTTTTACTCTAATTTTCTTAACAAATCGGAAACATCAGCATCGGCATCGAGCCGTTTGCGTTTTATAATCTCAAGCACTATATCGTACAAATATTGATATCTGTCATAATCGTAATAATTATACATGTAATCCGTCAGTATGGTTACTATTTCATTAAGCTTCAGTTCTTGAATTTCGGAATCACTGCCTGCCGATTTGCGGTTATCCAAATCGACAAGTTTACTGATTGTTTCCTTGAGAGCATTGTTGAAATCCCGGTAAAATTTAATATCCTCTTTAAGTAAGCCTAGCAATTCAGAATGGCGCTTGATTTGGCTTAATTGGGTTTGAGCATTCTCGATTCGGACTCCATCATATCTTTGAGAAAGTAATTCCAGTGCATTGAAATAGTCCAGTAAATCATTTAAAACCGGTTCTACTTCCGGGTTATTTCCAATAAGTTGCATATCACGGGCTGCCGATTCTTTACCTGAAGATTTTATTATGTCATCAAACGATTGGGTTTTGTACAAATTTGCAATGCTTGCAAAAGCCTCTGCCTTGCCTTCGTTTTTTGCATTTTCTGCCGAAATTCTTGCACTGGACTTTAGGTCAGAAATTTGCTTATCCTTACCTGCAATAGATTGCTTCTGCTCCGAAATTACGGTATTCAAACTATCTGCTTTCGTTTTTAATTCATCTCTCTCTGCTTTGATCTTGGTTTTGTTTAAAGTCGAAACTTTTCTTTCCAGAGCAGATATTTCATTCTGTAACTCTTTAATCTGTTTTTGCAAAGCGAGTGTATCTTTTTTATAGGCACCGCTCAACTCAGAAGAATTTTGTTTTTCTACTTGCAATTCAGTTTTTAATTTGCTGTTTTCGAGTATTTTTTGCTCATATTTTTCTAACAGCAAAGAATCGGTCTGGGAATAAGCCGGGATAACAGCAGAGATTAATATTGATAATACTATTTTCTTCTTCATCTGCGATGTTACTGATATGTATAACTATATGCATTGGCATTATCGGCAATCCATTTTATTAACAATTTGTTGTATTCGTTGTCTAGGTTGGATACATTGTAAACGACGTCATCCAAAGCTTCTATTTCATTTTTTATTGGTGTATACAGATTGTTAAAATAGTCGTTTTGAGAATTGTAGTTTGGATACATCCCTGACCAATTATCAATTTTCCTGTCTAAATAATACACATGCTTTTCGAATAAGACCTGAGGAACTTTCCTTAGCTCATCGTGAAGGCGGATACAATTATTGACAAATACGTTTTCCAATTTGTTGCCAAGTAAACTATTGACGCGATCGATTTTGTTTTGCACATCCGCAATGGGGAAGCGGGCAGACAAATCTGTTTCTGAATAGTCAAAACTATAACAAGACGAAATAAAAGACTGAATCTCAGCGTACTTGTCTAAAACCGTCTGTAAGGTAGTAAATTCATTGTCCACAGGGCTTCCTTCGACAAGCAGCCTCGAACTTTTCAATTCATTCTTTTCTGCCTGAATAAATGCCAGGTCATCGGGATTCCACTGAGAGGCACAAAAAAATGTTTTTGACTGAAAGATGAATTTTTCTGCGTAAGTGACATAGAGATTACTTTCCAGGTTTTTCTTCTCCTGATCGTTTACCGCAGGATCTGTGCTAAACCGTTTTCCCTTATGGAATTCGTTAATTTTATAGGCGATTTCTCTATATGAATCCTTGCAGAAAGCGTTGTCAGGCTTTGATTTGAGTTGTTTAATATCCGTCTCTATTTGTTCTATAAAAGGATTTTCTACTGGTTTTACCGTACCCGGGGGTCTAATACTCTGTATCCAAAAGAAAATTCCTGCTAGGATTGCCATTACCACGATTACAACTAATGTGATTTTCAAGTTATTCATTGCATTTCTATAATTTGAGATAGAGTTTTTTTATCCTGATCAGATAACTTACTTACATACTTAATTTGATTGTCTTTCTTGTTGCACTCTGAATCTACAAATTCCATTAATTTGCTGTTTTTTAAAATATCATCATTTTGAAGTTCTTTCTTATAGGACCAATACGTATTATTCCTCGACCCGTCTAATTCCCAAAGTTTCAAGTATAATTCAATGCTTGCTTCTATTCTTTTATCATTAATACCAGAATCTTGCAGATACAGCATTAGCCTATCATATGCTACCTCGCCACCTTTTAAATAGTTTTCTATTTCGGAAATTTTACCGGAAGGCACAGTTTCTCTCTGAACGGGCGAGGTACCAGTTTTAATCTCCTGCTGTATGATTTGGTCTCTGGTTTGACCGGATTTTGCAGGCGTGTCATTATTCGGTATAGGGTTATTTTCTGCTTTTTCCGGTTCTTGAGTTAGTCCCGTTGATTTTTGTTCTATTTGACTAAGAATGGCATAGATAGAATCTGCTATTTGATCCAAAGTATCAGGATGAAGAGTATTGCCATTGACATATTCAGTAATTCTTTGTGTGGTACAAAGTGCTTCTCCATTTTCGTTACCAAAGATTTTAAATAGAGCCAAAATAGCAAAGAGAAACACAAGTGCACTCACTATTGATCCAGCAACAACAGCTGGTTTAGAGAAAATAGTCTTTGCTTTTCGGCCATAAATTTTTGGCTTTCCCGGTTGGTCGGAGCCCGGTTGATGCCATCCATGGCCATACGGATCTGGTATAATTGGCAGTCTTTTGGACCTTGTAAGAGTGAAAATGATTTCATCCTCGTCTCGTGCAGGACAGAATTTTCTATATTCAGAATCATCATACTCCCTCATAGAGTGAATTTGAATATACCAGTCTTTGTATATTTCATCATCAAGGAAGTCTATTTTGTCTGTAAAATCATTGATGCCTTTACCGGTAATATGGACCCGAAAATGGGAAATGTAATCACCATTTTCCATGTCCTTAGCCTTAATTTTCACGACTCTTTTTTCAACCAGTTGCAAAAGAATCGAAGGCTCTGAGCAATTTTGGGGTATAATTCTTACTAAATCAGAAATCAGGTTATCCCCCTTCCGGGCAGCGATTTTATGCTCTCTGCCGAGCTCTTCACCAGAAAAAGTGTAATCCGGAATATTTTGCGAGGGCTGTGAATCAATCTGAATTTCGGCGTCAGTGACCTTTACGCCGTCCTTTTTTGTTACAACATCAAAAACAATTTTTTTTGTTACGGGGACAGGTTTTAGAGCATCATAATTAATTATTATATTATTTCCTTTTACTTCCAGATATTTGTGAATATCAGAATCACGGTTTATTATAGTCCCTGTTGCTACTATGGGCTCGTGGTAATCTTTTGTATATCTGATTTCTACCTGCCATTTTGCTCTGATCCGGTTATAGTGCTTTTCCTCCGAACGAGGCTTGCCGTCGGCAATGATACTTAAGCCTTTGAAGTATTTATAATTATTAAGATAATAGTATTCGTTTTTCAAATCAGGATTCACTTCGACGCCTGAATTTCTCAGTACATTAAGAGGATTTGAAACTCCCTGCAAATTACTGTCAATAAGCAAAATCTGCCTGTAACCGCTATATTCTTCCTGGAATGGCTTGTCTAAAAATTCCATTAATTCACTGTCTGATCTAAAGTAGTGATAAGCAGGATCTTGTGTGCCTGGCGTAACATTATCATTGTCAGGAGACCTTGATTGTAACTTTGAATCAAAATCATTTGCGAGGGAAGTGAATAAACTCCAGTCAAAACCATTTTTAGGCTCTTCGATCCTATTGATGGTAATGTAGTTTATCGCATAGGTGTTAATCAACTCATCCAGGAGAGTCTTCACATCAGCACCCTTAAGCTTTTGGGTATTTGGAACAAAAACAGAAATACCGATTTCACCTAACTGTCCCCTCTCTACATCCTCTCCTATAATATATTTGGTAAAAACACAGCCGTCATCAACAAAAGCAAGCGTATAGAACTTCTTCCCGTAGTATACGTCATAATTATTGGCGCTTATTGATTGAATATCACTTGCATATGAATAAAACTCCGGTGGGGTTGGTCTAGGGAATAATACAGTATATCCGCTTTTCCTTCCGTGAATTAATATTTTCATTTTAGTTTACTTGTTTAACACATCCAAAATACTTTTTCTCGTGCCAGGTATGCGATTCATCAGAATTTCCACTATACGTTCAGCTGAAGTACCGTCAAAATCACATATGCCTCCGAAATAAACTCTCCCCAACGAAAAAGGTTCCACAGTTAATTTTCCACCGTTTATGCTATACTTTCTGCAGATGTCCCTCAGAGTATTGATAAAAGCTAAGTAATCATGTCCGTTTAAATGTTTTTTTGCGTATTCCATCCATTCATTTCTTTCAACAGGGTTTCCCTCATCATCGCGCATCAGATCGCTTTTTGTGAGAACCACGTATATGGCATCGGTTGAATTATCGAATACCGCATTATTCTTGAAATAGTTGGAAGCATCAGCCAGATAGTCGCTTTGTTTAATCCCACTACCATCTGGTTTGTTTTCACGGTCGAAGTCAATAAAAAAGAAATGAATTTTCCGGTTATTGCTTTTGAGAAAAGTATTCAATGAATTGAAAGTACTTTCGTGTGATCTTGTAGGAAACTGCTCGTTTGACATAATGTTAATAAAGCATCGGAAGACCTCTCCGCTCAATTCAATCAGTGATACTGAACGGCTTCTGCTTTCATTTGGCTTTTTCAGCGTAAAGGGCAGATACTGAGTGGATTCAAGCGGCGTTGGTGCGGGAAGAAAGTCATTTGCATCTCCATCGTCAGAGAAAATGTTTTTCAGGTTAGTTGCGTATCTTTTGCCGGGTCCCTTAAGAAGATTAAGATAACCTCTTTTTTCTGCCATGTGAAGGATAGCGCCCAATGCACAACTTTTGCCTGAACCTGTGTATCCCCAAAAATACACTTCGGTAAAGCCATCAGGAATAGAATCAGGTGTAGTGCCAAGGTCTAACTGAGGTGCTTTTATTCTGTTTAGATTATCAATGGCACTCTGTGGAACATTGCAATAATCGCGAAGCTCCTGCTCTGTCACCGTGCCATTATTCAGCAAGTCCCGGATTTCATACGGAGTATATTTATTAGGATTACGACGGATATTATCCAATATGCCCTGTCTTTGATTGTTTATTCTATTTCTTTCTTCCTGCAAATAATTGATCCTGTTTTTTGCATCCTGAATGTGCTTATTTCCGGGATTGTTAATGATCCAATCTCTTATTATTGGCTCATCGGCACTGCGAACTCTTTCCCACGCATTGTCATCAGCTTGCTCGGTGGCCTTTATCAGTTTTGAAATAGCATTCCTTTTAGAACCGTCTAACCTCTCCGTCTTTCGGATTTCATCCAGTGTAACAATGCCTTGATTGATAGATTTGGCAAGATCTTCTGCTGACAAATCTTCAACATGGTCTAAAATATATTGCTTATCCATTTTATGATTAAAGTTTTAATTATAATTACAGAACATTTTCATCTGATTTGCCCAATCCAAACAGGAAGCACAAGCCTGGGAAACGTGTACTTCGCTTCGTCACAATCCACGATAACAACATCAGCAGATAGGCCAGCGCAGCAAGCCCGGCAGATAATGGTGTGGGACTGTGTAAATCAGTAAAATGCGTCTTAACATTGTCAAATGACAGAGGATAGCTAAAATAGCTGGCTTCTTCGCCCAATTCCCTTGCTTGCGAGAGTGTAACCAATGTATTAAGCCAATCATTTGAGTTCTTCTCAATTTCATTCACAACACTTACAATACCAATGGGTTTCCAGCTTTTTGTCGTGTTCTTAGCCTCTTGCAGCCATTTGGCAGCAACTTCTTTTATGCCATTGTTAGCAACGGAGTCACTGTAGTTGGTTGGGAACAAATCGGCGTGCAGAGTAAACACTTTAGTGTTAATCTGTATATCGTCTGCAACACCTTGTTGAAACCCGAACGCTCTATATTCATTTGGATTAATATTTTTTGCAGCAGCTACACTTCTTAGCTTATTTCTGTAATGCCTTTGACGTTCTTCAGCATAACTTTCATACGCAGCAAACATATTTTCTGCCTGAGAAATGGTTGCCTGGAGTTTACTGTTGATCTCCGACTTTTGCGCTGTCACAGTGAAATAATGATTAAAAGGAGAGGCTTTCGTTAGAAAAAACACAGCGAATAAGACAAACAACATAAGGAGTATTACTTCCCCTACAAAGCAAGTTTTGAAAGAACTTTTTGTCCGTTTGAAAAGTTTTGCCCCGTAGGCGGTGCCGAACAATAACAGGACTATAACCACCGCCATTAGTATGCAGCCTTCAGTATGAGGCATACCCCATACTTTTTCATTACTGATATTCAGGAAATTTACACCCAGAAAGCATATAAAGCCGAAAGAAAGGGATGCCAGCACGGTAAGTACATCGGCTAAAGTAAATTTACTTTGATTCATTTGTTATATTGTATTATATTAATAATCTAAATTATCCACGTGATCCTATTCTTTTTAACTCGTTATTCACCCTATCTAACTCCCGCTGCAATCGGTCGCGTTCCTGCTCTAGCCTTGTGCGTTGGTCGTACGCTGGAGGTGAATCCGGATTAGCCGGATTTGTAACTGGCGGATTCTGATCACTGCCGGCATTTCCTAAACTAAAAGTGCAGATATGAACAGCTTCTTTTTCAGTACTGATAGTCCCTTCATATTCAACCGATTTTCCACCATACTTCACTGTAATTTTATATGCATTTTCCGCAACGTTTTCATGCTTTCTAAAATACAAAAGATATACATTATAGGTTCCGTTAGGCGCACCACTCTGTGGCCAATAAATATTCTCAATCGGCTTTTTGCTGTCGGGATATTCCACATTCATATCAATTTCGAGTTGCCCGCCGCTTGGTACACGGCGATTTTTGTACCAGACCGATTCGCTGTTAGGGTCTGTAACTATCAAATCCAAATCGTTGTAGTTATTCCAGCTAAGAAGAACCTGCACGTCGCCAGTAGTAGGTGCGGGGGTACAGTCAACAGTGTCGCCTGATTCTACTGTCTGCAGTGCTTTATCCAACTGCAGAAGTTTGCCGATGCTGCCTTGTGTTTCGGCTCCTGTACCCTGTAAAATGCAGAGTATTTGTTTAGTGGTAAGATTGTTGTTCAGGCTTTTCATAAGCGCTACTGCTCCTGAAATAATTGGCGCAGCCATACTTGTTCCGTCCATAGTTTGATAGCCATTTTTACCGACGGAGGAATAAATACCAACTCCCGGAGCTGATATATCGGAAAACTGTCCATAGTTACTGAAATCGGCTTTGCTGTAAGCGCGATTGTTTCTATCAACAGCAGAAACAGTAATAAACAGTTCAGGGCGGTGCAGAGCGTCAATTCCTGCCAGCATATTATCGTTGCCCGCGGCTATCACAATGGTAGAATTGTGATTTGCAGCAATTCGCATAACATGTCTCCATAAACGTTCCTCTTCTTTGAAGTGGTTGTTTATCAAGTCTTTTTGCTCAATTTCGGACAGGTCCGAAAGTCCTGTAAACTGGCTTCCCAGTGAAACATTAACTACCTCAGCCCCTTGATAAAGAGCGTAAAGAATGCCGTCCAGAACGGAGGTGGTTGTCATCTGATCCCGCTCGTTTGCCACTTGAACAGGCATAAACCTGCAATTGGGAGCAATACCGCAAAGACCTGACCCGTTATCAGCGGCCGCAAGTGCTGTCCCTGCAACGTGCGTCCCGTGGTCAAGCTGCTGAGGAAAAATTTCCTGCGAATGAAGCCATACATTATAGGGCTGTACCACTTTACTTTTAAGTTCAGGGTGCTTAAGGTTGAAGCCATTATCTACAATTGCCACCGTAACTTCTTCGTTCCCTCGGGTAATTTCCCATGCCTGGAGTGCATTAATTACTTTGAGATGCCAGGATTTTTCCTGGTCGGAAATTGCCGGATCGTCGGGTGTTTTGATGCCTTCAAACAAAGCTTCATCGAAAACAAAAAGCTCATACTCCGGAGCAAATGCAGACGGAATTTCCTGTTTCAGTTGCTCACGCTCCTCTTTGGGAATTTCGATTTGCATACGTTTCACAACATCGTCGTAATAAACCACCTTGTATTTTTCATCAGGATATTTCGTTTTGAAATCCTTTGCCAGATCCATTATAGATTTATCTTCGTTATCCATCAAGATATTCAAGCGATTAGCAATGATGGAAGGATTTCCGGGACTTATTTCGGGATTATCCTTTATAGGCGGTAAAACACCCTGTTGCGGAGGTAAAACATCTCCATAGCCCGGAGGTGTTGGTTTTGGGTCATATGGATTGTAAGGGTCATATATGCCGCCGTCTTGTCCCCGGGCAGGATCTTCCCGGAGCCAGGTGCTGTCGTTGTCACCAAGTGCCGCACCGCCACCGATAGGGCGGGTGCAACTGCTGCAATTGCGCAACAGCCAGGAAAGCAGAAGCAACAGCAGGAGGAACAGCATTATCCACAACAACCATTTCAGGCATCCTTTGCCCGCAAACAATCCTATGAGCCACAGCCAGAAGCGTTTCCACCATGGAATTTTTTCGGGTGGGACAACAACAGGAGGAATTTGTTGATATTGTGCCGTAAATTCCTTATCATCTGTAACCTGATAGCCATTTGGAGTTTCATTCCATCCGATAAATTCGTAACCTTCCTGCGGATTAACCTGAGGAATTTCATCATTGCTGAGGCAGGAATTTGCGTCTTTGGTAATAAAAGAATTACCTTGAAGCGTACCTTTGTCACCTGGATTAAATGAAACATTAAACGTTGTTGACGGAGGTACAATACCAGGTTCGGAAACGGCATCTTCCTCCGGATCAATAACTTTCGGGGATTTTCGAGGCAAACTTTTACGGATTTCCGTAATATCCTCCCGCACATTTTCCCTCATTTGCATCCCCCATGCACCGAGAACAACTTTATTGTCATAGCAATATACAAAGCGGTCATCAACCGATTTTAGAGCATCAGCCAGGAATTCCGCCTTATCTTTATCAATTGATTTCAGTTCTTCAATTTTTCTATTATAGTAAGCAAGCGTTTCGGTTTTGATATCCTGATACCTTTTTGCCTCCTCACCTTGCAGATCTGACAAAATCTGCGGAGTATCCAGTTTTGATTTTATTCCGTGAAATTCAATCCTATCTAAGTTCTTCACGGGATATGCCAAAAAATTCCGATATCTTTCATCAAGTTGATCAAGCATTTGACTTGCAGATCTATAGCGGTCAAAAATTGTTTTGCTACCGATAATCTGCAGCGCCTTGAAATACTTCAAATCGGTAGTAAAGAGAAGTTCGTGATTTATTACCGTTGCCATTTTATTTATATTCTACGGTTTTGCATTCATCCAAAATTTTACCTAATCTGGCATTAGCCATTACGTCGTAGTTTGGAATATCGCAAACTGAAACAAATCCCACTTTCAGGCGATTGCTCCAGGCGAAATAATTACGGTAACTCGGCAAGGATTTCATCTCTTCAGGCCTTGAAGTCATTATCTCGGCTTGATTTTCGACTTTGGTAAAAAGTTCCTCAACAGAATTCTCGGTCGGTCCATTATTGATTTCCAGAGAGAGTCCCAGGTTATTCTTTTCGTTTGCCTCCCCCAAACCTCTTATTTCCGATTCGTCAAGATAATCAAAACCGACACTGTTAATGCATTTATTAAGCAATTCAGCAGAAATATCGGCAACAATTTCATAAGGCAAATCGGTTTTGTTATGTCCGTCAACATAACGACGAATTTTCTCGGCTATGCGTTTTGAAAGACCCAGCTTTTTGAAAAGCTTCTGGTACATATCTTTGATATTATCCAAGGAGCTGTCTGCCGCCAGAATTTGCTGAATGGTTTTCTTGTCGTTCAAGGTTATGTACTCAAACCAATATTCGAGCAATGCCTCTGACAACTGCTGAGCATTGTTCATTATTAAATCGGAATTACCTTTAATCAGTACTGCTAAGTCTATCTCTTTCGATTCGAGTTCAGCACGAAATACCTCTTTGCGTTCTTCGGTCGTTTTCTCATAGCGTATACATAAGCGTTCAAAATATTTTTCGACTGTATCGTCTTCTTCAACAGGAACCTCTATGCGGTAATTGCTGTAAATATCCATATTAACAATATCGCGGTGTTCAAGCGCATCTACTTTCTTACGGAAAAGTTCAAGTACCGAACTTTCGTCAAGCATCAGCTCCTTCATCAACTGTCCGTAATTTTTAATTCTATCGGCTGAAAAAGCAGTTGCCAACTTGAATTGAATGTCACCTGCAATGTTTTTTGCCTTCTGCAATTCCTCATCTTTATCGCTGGTGTGGAAATGTTTGAGCATTTCTGCAAGTATGGTTCGCGATATTTCATTAAGTTCTGCCACCATTTTTTCACGGCGTGCGCTATTAATATTATTTGCAGCGGTAGTAAGTTTTTCAATTATCAGTTTTGTGCCGTCTTTGTTAATGCTTGCAGCTTCATCCCAGGATTCAGCAGGATTTGCAAAATGACGTTTGACAAAAGCGTAGTTAACAAATGATTTTCTCAAATCTTCTCTGAAAGCAGGATAGCCTTCAGGTTTTATCTCTTCTTTTTCACTTTTATCCTGATTATAACCCAGGTAAACCTTACTATTGGTTTCAGAAGATTGGTCAAAATCTCTTAGTAGGAAGATATTCTGGAAGTACTTATTTGAAGTAGTCCATTCAACTAACCAAGGATATGTGTCAGTTTTAAAAATTTGTTGTTCAAGGGTTTTTGAGAACCGCTGTTCCCATCTTTCGTCCAATGACTGAAAATTATTTACTTTATCTTGACCATATTTAAATTCCAGATCCTTGTTGAACCAGGTAGATATAACAAATAATGGTGATATAGGAGACTTGAACGATTCGCGTTCTATGGGTGTTCTGCCAATCATATTTTCAATCCACCGGTTCAGCTTTTCTGGCATAACACTTTGAGTCGATTGTTTGTGATTCTGACAAAACAGTAAAGTGTTGATGCGCCCATTACTTGAATATTTATTGAATAAATAATCTACTTTTCCTCTTCTGAATAACACAGTCAGGGAATTATCGGTAATATTATCTTCATTGGTATGTTCATAACGACGGGTTCCGGGAAAATCCAAAAGATCAGTTTTATCCAGGAATGGTTTTTCTTCTATGAAAGAATCTTGCAATACGAAAATCAATTCTGCCGTCAATGCACATATATGTGATTTCGAAAATGTTACTGTTCTGTTAACTCCATTTTCAATGATATAGGCTTGCGTGTCTTCAAGATGGTTTTTGTTAGGTCCGTCATACACCTTATATAGTTCATCCAAACGTTCAACATCAAGCAGTGTCCCATTATCGCGCAATACAGAATCAATCGGAAGATAAATTGTGTCAGTAAAATTCAATAGTTTGAATTGTTCTATTAAATCATTGAATAGTTTTGTTAACTGAGAATTGAAATTCCAAAACAAGGGGAAAACATCTTTCCATTCTTCCGAAGGAATTTTAGCAACAAAAGCAGATAATCTCTCGAAAAAATTTACATCTTTCAAATTATTGAACACTAGTTTCGTAAAATTGTCATTGAAATAGTCTTCAATATCAAGTATGTCATCTTCAGTTATTAATCTCTGACAATCTGATTTGGAAGCATAAATAAGTTCAAAACTTTCTATTTTATCCTTTAGTTCATCAAACCTGATTGTTTTGGTTACATTCAGATTGTGATAATATGCTTCACATATTACCAGTATTAAATCAGTGGGTGAAAGCATTTTTGCAATTAAGGGAAAATCGGTATTCTCATACTTGTATTTTGTGGAAAATCTTGTAACAATTGAGGTTGATTCCATTTCATTGCCTCGTGGATTAATCTGATTTTTAAAATCATACGCATTCCCTTTCCCGTCCGAGAATGTAAAAGATATGTTATTGCTGGACAGTAAAGCACTTGCAAGATATGATTTACCCGCCTGGCTTTCACCAAACATAGCTGCTGCAGGGTTCGCTTCGAGTGCAAATTTTTTCTTATTCAACTTTCGCCGGCAATTGACCATATTTCGGTAAGCCTCTTTCGCTTTATTACCTTCCAAGGAGGTCTTTATCCAGACATTTGATTTTTCTATTATCTCCAGCTGTTTATTTATATTCTTTTCCATAATTGCTCTCTCATTAATCTTATTAATTATTGATATTCAACGAGAAGATACCTGAATCAAGCCAGAAGTTATCTACTTCACTCATGCTTTGAACCTGTAAGCTGAAGAAATTCTTATTCTTGGTATTTCCGTCTTTGTCCGTAACCTCCTCCAGAATCAATTTTTCGATATCTTCGTTTATGTCACGTGAAATTGTGACTTTGAGAGGCATTCCCTGACGGATCATATCTTTTTCTTTTTGGATTTCCATCTGAACAAGGTTTTCAGGGGGATTATCATCTTCTAAACGCCCCAGTACCCGATCTTCAATTTTAAAATTGTTATAATCAAGTGTATAGAACGGTCTGGAAGGATAGGACTGAATATCCAACTGCCGGACTCCGATGCGTAACGGTAAAGACGATACATCAATTGTTGCATGATTGCAATCAGGTGAGATTATTGTACTGAGATATGTCAATGTATCCTCATTTAGTTTACCGAAATAGAAAGTTGTTGGCAAAAGTTTCTTTTTTAATTCCGAAAGATTTAAGACAAACCCATTCAGACCGCCGTTCTCGGAAAGATGACCGATCATGGCTCCGGTTGTAATAATAGATTTCGGATTGATAAAATTGCCATTGCCATCTATAAACGGAAAACGCTTGTCTTCAGGGTACCAGCGGCCAACACGGTAATCATTCATTGACTTCAGACGATTGGGTGAGACAGCATAGTACTTCAGAAACAGGTCAGCGAGCGGCTTGAGTGAAGACGGGCGACCCGAAAGCAACACAACATCACAACTATAGTAGGAAAGAAGTGCTGAAATCTTGCCAATCAGCGAATCGAAGGTTTTTTCGACAATGTCAGCCACAACTTCCCTTTTGTAGGTCCATTGCAGATCGGCAAATTCGAAGCCGAAATTATCTTTGAAATGTTGTAACACAGTATGCGTTGGCGGATTTGGTATAAAAATATCTTCGAAAGTCAGAATTGTATCGTCTTTGTTTTCTCTCAATAATTCGAGATAACGCAAAACAATAGGAACGGATACCTGTAGGTTGAAATCGCTGCGAAGACGGCGATTGCGGAATGAAACACCAACGTCTGTTCCCAGAAAAGGCTGTAAAATTTCAACAGGTTTTTTACCGAGCTGTCTCAGTTTCTGCTCTATTGGTGAGTGTCTTCCCTCAATTACAAGCTGTTGTATCAGCTGTTTCATTAAATCATCGCCTGCCAGATAAAAACTTTCCCAAAAAAGCGGCACCGGCATTAGCGTGCATTGGGCATTGTTGTCTTCGTATTTGTATGATGCAATCATCACATCAGTTGTGCCAGCACCAATATCAACCGAACCGACTGTAAGCGATTTCTTGTCATAATCTTCCAATAACTTGTCAGCTCGAACTTTTCCGTAGAAATCAAAATAGTCCTTTACATTTTTTTTATAGCGTTCTTTTATTTCTGCATAGAGAAAGACGAATTGAGCAGAAGTAGCTTCATCGTAGATCCATTCGATGCGTTCTTCCTTAGCGGAAAGCTTTTTAGAAGACGGAATAACTTGTATTCTTTTACGCATTTCAGTTTCGTCAATTTCCCGAGAATAGGAATTTGCAAAGAATCGGTCAAGCATTATGGCGGCATCCTCGGCACATTTGCGCAATGCAATCTGCTCTATATGCGACATAGCAGGAGGACAAGTAACTATAATCCGACCTATTTTTCTGGGCATTGGTTCATTGCCCCAGTGGTTGCGCTGCTGATAACTATTGATTTGCATTCTTGCCTGCGAAAGAATTTCGAGAAAAGCCAAAGTCATCAATGCCTTGCGTGAATACCGGTTCCTGATTGAGCCATTGCCAAGTGTTCCGTCTTCATTTAATTGTTCCGAAATTCCCTTAATATATATCGGTTGGGTGGTTTCACCCTCTAATTGGACAAATTCCCATTCCTGCTTCTGTGGCTTTTCGTCCCACAAAAAGCGTTTCGGACTAGAAAAAGTACTTGTCTTTTCTACTCCTGCATTCATATTTGTCGCCTTATGTATCAGTCGTTTTGCCTCTTCACCCAAACGAATCATTGAAGGATAAACAAATTGATTGCTGTTTACCAGACCGAATCTTCCACCAAAATCGGCTTCGCGGAACGCTAGGCGCATATCGAAGGAATCCCGGTATTTTTTAAGCTCACCGTTTGCGACAAATGTTGTAAAGTCTTGTAATTCAAGCGGACTTGCCTTTGTAAAATCGCTGTTGTCAAACACAACAGCACAAGTACGGGAATTTCCGATATCAACTACTAAATCGACATTCCCACATGCCGCATTTTGATTGGAATATAAAGTAATGGTCGGTAAATTTCCAAATTGTTGTATATACCTGTTCATAAAAATATACTGAGCCAGGTACTTCATTTTGGGCATTTCCAGTTTTTTGTCATTAATATCTTCTATGCCAAGAAAATGTTTCAATACATATTTGTCCACCCATGCGCAATTCATTTCTTCTGAGCAATAACCAATCAGTCCTTCTTCGGTATTACATAAAGCATATTGTTTAATATAATCGGCAGCATTAGTAAAAATCGGAGTTTCCTGCAAATCCTCTTCTTCAAAACCCTCTTCTTTAAACACAGTTCTTGTGTCCAAAGCCAATAGAAGATTGTATTTCCTTATTTTACCATCCTTACCGTTAGGTATTAGCCTAAAACGACACCAGTTTGTCGGACCAAAATCTGACCGCTTTCCGTTAAGCTGAAAGAACGGCATTGGGAACCAGGTGCCTTCAAACTTTTTCCAATCAGCATCCTTAATTTTACTGACAGAGACATCGAAGAGACCCGAATCCTTTGGGTCGTCGGTATCTTGTTTAATTATGCAACTTTTCTTAAAATCATCATCAGTTGATATTGTTTCCCATGATTCGGTAACTTGATAGTTGTTGTTCAAAATTGCGTAACCTAGATTACTGCCATATAAGACATGTTTCTTTATCCAGATGTCTTCTTCCGGAAAGTAATGAGCAATCTCCAACTTCTTCTTCTGTTCTTCCGTATCAAGCCATTCGTGAAAATACATTTTGAAGTTGTTCGTTTCATCGATTCTCAATGGAATAGAGAGTAACTGAATGCCGGTGTTTGCTATCAAGTTCATGAAAGTTTTATTTTGGTGAGAATTGGTATTTATTCGAATCAATTGAGCTATGGTTTAAGCAATATTGAAACTATGGCAAGTTTTGGTTTGTGAGCCGGTTTGTGTTGTCCGCTGTTACTGTGATCTGGCTTAAGTTTTTGCTTTTATATGTCCTTTGATTAATTTTCATTGCACTGACTTTGTCTTGCTAAACTAGCGATGAGGGTTCATTTATAGTTCTCTGTCTATCTTCTTTAAATCATTCTAAATAACGCTTTTGATAAACCGCATATTATATGATACCATTTTTGTTCGATTAATCTTTTAGATTCCTTATTGATCTCTTTATGTGCCTGATTATTAATAGCCATATTTCCCCCCACAATATCAAACCTGTCCGAGTATCTCCTGCATCGTTGCGTCATCAGTGAATTCGTGCCATGCGAGGTGCTGGTCATTGTTTATCTTCAGGTCGATAGCCGAGATGTAGAAAAAGATTATAAGCGCCATGAATGTATCAAAATCGACCTCAACTGTCTTCATGCGGTCAATAAGGACTTTGGCTATTCCATTTCCCTCCCTGTCAAAATTGTACTCCTCCCAGAATACCCGTCCGTTCATGTATGAAGATATCTTGTCAGCAGCCATGGCAACTCCCTCCCACTCCTGCTTTGAAGAGTATCTTTTCAGCTCGGACTTGAAAAGGATCATGTCTAATTTATACAGTTCGTGGTTGTTCATCAGTTCATGAAAAGAAGGGAAATCCTCCAGCACCTTCCGGGCCTTGTTCTTCATGTGAACCGTATTGTTCTTTTTCATGCCCGCTACGATTAACTACGGCAAATGCTAAAATACTAAAAATACCCTCTTCTCCCTTTATACCGATGAAAGTAATATTTATCTTTGATCAACAACGATCAGTTACAGTTAACAACGGCAACCCAACGGCAAAGAAAAAGGAAGAATGATTCAATCCGAGTATCATCGATTTCAGCCTTTCGAAATGGGATCATGAAAAGAGCGTTCATTATATCAGCAACTATTACGGCCGCTATATTGGATCTGCTGTAAATCCTGGCAGCGGCATAACCGATATGGATATTGCCAATGCCATTCTCAACATGGAAATGACTTCAAAGATGTTCTCCGCTAACCTGTCGCGGAAGAAGATCACTGTAAAAGACAAGGAGCTCAAATTTGTAATATCTCCCCGCAGGGTTGAGGTGACTTATGGATTACCACGTTGACAAAATTTCAGCTGATCACCATGCGCGTAAAAGTATTGTTCCTTATCACGCATTTGTAAACCAAAACTTCTCCGGGCTTGGCTAATCAGAGCCGCAATGACTTTCTGCTCCTTAATCTGTCTCCATTCCTCTGTTTCGTCTTTCCTCAAACACCATATGAATCATAGCCCTGACACCATCACGCATCTGATAATACTACTGATGCGTTAATTTTTTTTTGAATAAATCATATTGTTCTTTGACATTTTGATTGACTTGTAACTCAGTAAGCAGCTCTTTTACTGGCGCTTTATCAAGTTAAGATATACCCAAGATTTGAATTGGTACATAAATGGACAACTTGCTTTGAAGTTGAAATTTAACATAAGCTATTATGAGATAAGTACATATAGCGACCCATATATGGACCTTTACTGTATTCTCAGAATAGCCCCAAAGTGTCTTTATTGTCAGATTCTGTTATATCCACTTGAAGAACACTTCTATTTGCTAACGGTTACGGTATAGGTAAACGATCTCTAAAGCGGATACTTCGAAGTTGTTTGTTATGAAGACAAAAACCATATGTTTTTCATCATCATAATATTCCACCATTCGTAGCTTTTCGGGGTACAACCGTTTTGACTTGGGACCTTTGAGCTTAATGGTCTGATCGCTTAATATGCCTGCGTCAGCATCATCACAAATGTAAGTACCGCGATGCAACATTGACTAAAATAAAAGACCCTAGGGACTGATAAAATCTCAATTGGTTCTGAGCACCCCCTTTTAATAAGTTATTTTTCACCTTTGTCAGCAATTTTCTCAATTGACTCTGCAATTCGAGAAATATTCAACATAACAGAAATAAAGACACAAACAGCTAATACTATGGATGCAATCCCAATAATAGCAATCCCAATCTCTTCTATTCTGTCAGGAAAGAAGTCAAACTCTAATAAATTATCTACGATCAGTAGAATACCAAATACTGAGATTGAAATACCTATCCAGATTGAAATCCTTGTCGCGATCTGTTCAAGTCGCTTTTGAGTTAGTCCAAACATATCTTGTTGTGTTTAATTATTATTAAAAGCTCCCTTTTTTCACTTAATTGCTTATCAAATATACTTACTTTACCTAAGGATTTTACCTTTCTATTCCGGCCCCTTTTCTTTTCGATAAGATTGACATAGAAACAGCAAAAAGCTATTCGATATTTCGCAAGGTAAAGATCCAAAAAATCTTCTTTAGGCATGCCCGGAAAAAGGTGGGGCTCATCCCAACTTATTTAGATGCTGGAGTGAATATCCATTGAAGCCAGATTACATATTGATATAGCAAATGCTTATTAACTAAATTATGGTGAAGGTGATTTCAATAAAGAAAT
>CALBTS010000858.1 GCA_937968035.1 uncultured Methanomethylovorans sp. | reverse complement strand
CAGGATAGCGGGATATACAAATCTTGATTACATGACCGGTGTACAGGAATCCATGGAGCAAGTCAGGTCCTTTGTTAATCTCAGGTACGATTTTGTTTTCTATTACCTAATCATAACAGTGTTCTTTATTAAATTAATTGCAAATAATCAGGTACATGAAAAGCCACAAAATAGGTTGTTCAGTTTCATCCTCCTGTTTCTTGCATTTGTAAACTTCGGATATGGTATTCCATCATTTGGTGGGAGATTTCGAATTGTTTTTCTACTGTTTGCGGTAACGTATATTTTCCTCTTCTTTACAAAATTGAGAGGAACCAGGTACATGTTCATCACGTTAATCGGGTTGATACCAATGGCACTATATGTGCTGGTTGAGTTGAGGATTGGTACGGAGGTTATTAATCCATGGATGCTTTTGCCTGGGTTTGGCATGCCCTTATTCGTGCCCGGGTTGTCACTTGCTGAATTATTTTTCACAAGCTGACGAAAATATCATATAATATGCATCTTAAATCAAATTTATTTAAAAATGCATTAAGAATTCCTGGTTACAGAACTCTCAGGAAGTTAATATTACTTGAGTCGGATGACTGGGGTAGTATTCGGATGCCATCATTGGAAGCCTTTAAGAAACTTGAAAGTCAAGGGCTGGATCTCAGAACACAGGATGCTGAGCGGTATAATCTTAATGACCATCTGGCTTCTTCCAATGATTTGGGAAATTTGTTTGAAATCCTAAATGAAGTAAAAGACGCTTTTGGCCAGTCTGCAGTTATGACCCCCATAACAATTGTGGCAAATCCTGACTTCAAAAAAATAAGAGAAAGTGGATTCAGTGAATATTATTACGAGCCATTCAATCATACAATTCAGAAGTACCAGGTTGGTGATTGTACTTTTAAATTGTGGAAAGAAGGTATTGATAAAAGACTCTTTGTTCCTCAGATGCATGGCAGAGAACACCTAAATGTAAATGCATGGATGCATGATCTTAGAAATAGGGAAAAGAAAACTCTTGATGCATTCAATGAGGGGTTTTGGGGATATGTCCCTGACAGGTATCCGGAGGTGGACTACCAGGCTGCTTTTTTGTTGAGTAAGCCAGATGATGTAGATTCCCATGCAAGTATTCTCACAGACGGCCTTAATCTATTTGAGAGTTTATTTGGTTACAGGGCTGTGTACTTTGTTCCGCCCAATGGACCTTTCAATAATAAACTTAACAAAGTATTAGCAGAGAATGGCGTAAAATTGAGGGCAACATCAACAATTCAGAACGAACCGTTGGGATATGGACGGAGTCGCAAGGTCTTTCATTGGCAAGGACAGAAAGATAAGAGCGGATTAATCTATACGATAAGGAACTGCTTTTTTGAGCCATCTCAAGCAGGAAAGGACTGGTTGGATTCCTGCCTAAACGATATTAAAATTGCATTTAGATGGAATAAACCAGCTATAATTAGCACTCACAGAGTTAATTATATTGGTGCACTTAATGTTTCAAACAGATCCAGGGGCCTCATGCAGCTAAGGTTGCTATTAAAGAGCATTATGAAAAATTGGCCTGAGGTTCTATTTATTACTAGTGCTGATCTCGGGGAACAAATTATAAATGAGCGCTGCTATGACTAATTTCCTCAGTATTTCAACAATCGATATCACTAAAACTGAAAAGTCATTTAATGAGTATGATGATTTATATGATTATGAAAAACTGAAAAATGTCCTTACAAGTATAGTGGATAGGCATATAGGACAGAGCATTATTTCAGGAAGGAGTGTCTTAATGAAACCTAATTGGGTTACCCATTCCACTAAGCCAGGTGATCAATATTGCCTTAGGACACATGATAATTTCATATTAGCAACCTTAGCTGCATTGCTTGACTATAAACCTACAAAAGTTCTGGTTGGAGACGCCCCTATTCAGGGCTGTGATTGGGGCAAAATGATATCGCCGAGTTTCAAAAGAAAAGTAAATGCCCTTTCTATTGAATCAGGAATTCCTGTTCAAATTATAGATTTTAGACGCAGGACCTTTCATAGGAACGGCAACCGCCCAAAATATGACCTCAGGCCGATTGAGGAATATATTATTTTTGATCTGGGATCACGTAGTTTCCTTGAGCCAATAATATCTAATGCAAAAACAAATTTCAGGGTAACTGACTATGACCCAGGCCGTATGACTTCTGCTCATTCCAGGGGAGTTCATAAGTATTGTATAAGAAAAGACTTCTTTGATGCAGATGTGATAATTTCCCTTCCTAAAATCAAAACTCATCAAAAGACTGCTATAACCGGGGCCTTGAAAAACATAGTTGGAATTAATGGTGACAAGGATTTCCTTCCACATCACAGATTAGGCGGAACCAAAAGAGGGGGCGATTGCTATCCGGGAGGCTCGTATTTGAGATATCTATCTGAATTATCACTTGATAATGCTAACAAACGACAAGGCACGCCGTACTACTGGTTATGGAAGAAACTATCCACAATCCTTTGGAGGTTTTCCCTCCCGGGCCCGGAACATAATTTGGCTGCCGGTTGGTATGGCAATGATACAACCTGGAGAATGGTCAAAGACTTGAACGTTATTGCCGAGTATGGGCTCCCTGATGGTACTTTTAGTGAGATCCCGCAACGCAAGATTTATAGTATTTGTGATGGAATTATTGCTGGTCAGGGAGATGGACCTTTAGAACCGTCCCCTCTTAAATTAGGTGTCATATCATGTACTGACAATTCTCTGGTAAATGACAGGGCTATAGCTATTCTTATGGGATTGAATGTTGACAAAATTCCACTTTTAAGTAATCCGGGAAATATTTTTAGGCAGTGCAATATAATGTTAAATGGAATTCCAGTACAATTAGAGAATTTAAAGGGAATTGCCGTTAAGGCTAGGCCCCCGCGAGGTTGGGCAAAAGCACTAAAAGAAGTGGTATGAAACTGGGCATTCATAATGCAAAAGGCTCATTTAGTGAGCGCTGGATTGACTATTGCAGAGAACAGCGTGTACCTTTCAAACTCATTGATTGTTATAGAACTGATATTATTGATCAACTGGCTGATTGCGATGCATTAATGTGGCATTTCAACCATAAAAGTTCAAAAGCATGCAAATTTGCCAGACAACTTCTATATTCTGTCACAGCTGGCGGAAAAAGCGTTTTCCCTGATTTTAATACTGTTTGGCATTTTGACGATAAGCTTGGACAGAAATACCTGCTTGAATCGATCAATGCACCTCTTGTCCCTTCGTATGCATTTTATGATAAAAAGGAAGCTATGGACTGGGCCAGAGGAGCGATTTATCCTAAAGTCTTTAAATTGCGGACTGGTGCTGGTTCAGACAATGTCAGGCTTGTTAAATCCAAGAATGAAGCATTCAGATTAATTAGAAAAGCCTTCGGGAAGGGATTCGTTCAATATAAACCATGGAGTAACCTATCAGAACGTTTACGTAAGTATAGACTGGGAAAGACGACTTTATGGGATGTTATGAAAGGAGTGATTCGGCTGGCATTTACTACTGAA